>CAJAFD010000046.1 GCA_903938935.1 uncultured Opitutia bacterium | reverse complement strand
TTTAAGGACGTCGCGCTCCACATGATTGAGCGGGCTTGGATTTTTGTGCGGCGCGCGGGCACGGTTATTCTCGGGATCAGTATTATCCTGTGGTTCCTCTCCGCGTATCCCAAAGCGCCCGAAGGTGCGACGCCCACCGCGCAACTTGCGCAAAGTTTTGCGGGTCGGGCGGGCCACGCCATCGAGCCGCTCATCAAACCCATCGGCTTCGATTGGCAGATCGGTATCGGGCTCATCAGTTCATTCGCGGCTCGCGAAGTTTTTGTCAGCACGATGGGGGTTGTTTTCAATGCTGAGTCTACGGATGAAACTACCGCACCGCTTCGCACCGCATTACTCAGCGCCCAATGGCCTGATGGTCGTGCACTTTTCACTCCGCTCGTTTGTTTCACGCTGATGATTTTTTACGTCTTCGCGATGCAGTGCATGAGCACCATCGCGGTCGTGAAACGTGAAACCAACGGCTGGAAATGGCCGATTTTTCAAACGCTCTACATGACCGGCACGGCGTGGATTTTGAGTTTCATGGTTTACCAAGGCGGCCGCGCGCTCGGGTTTTGATCACCACGCCCCTCGAGATGTCTCCCACGATTCAAACATTCATCGCGCTTGTTCTCGTTGCGATCGCGGTAGTGGGATTAGTCGTGCGCGCGCGTGCCAAGAAAAAATCTCTCGGTTGTGGCGGAGATTGCGGTTGTTCGAGTCGAGCGCTGAAAACCAAATCACGCGGTTGATCCGTTTTGGCGATGCCCGCATCCCCCATAAATTCCCCGGTGCTTTGTTTCGGCGAAGTACTCTGGGATTTTCTCCCGCACGGTACGTTTCCCGGCGGCGCACCGTTTAATGTCGCTTATCATCTGCATCGGCTCGCCGTACCCGTGCGCCCGATTTCCGCGGTTGGCCGCGATGATTTGGGTGAACAACTTCTTCAACGTCTCGCGCAGTGGGGCGTGAGCACATCCGCTATTTCTCGTCATGCCACGCTGCCCACGGGACGCGTGAGCGCCACCCTCAGTCCTCAAGGCGATGCGCAGTATGTTATCGCTCGCGACGTGGCTTGGGACCGCATCACGCTCGGCCCGGACACGCTTAAAGCAGCTGTCACTTCTCCCGCGCTTGTTTTTGGTTCGCTCGCTTTGCGGTCCGCAGAAAATCGCGCGGTGCTTAAACAACTCATGGCGGCTCTGCCGGTGAACGCTTGGCGTGTGTTTGACGTCAATTTACGCGCGCCGCACGACGACCTTGCTCTCGTGCGCGAGTTCGCTGCGTCGGCCAACGTACTCAAACTTAATGCCACCGAAGCGGCGCGTTGGGTCGATGCGACGGAGTCGCCGGGGCAGGAAGAATCCCACGCCCGCGCCCTCGCTGCGCAATTTAATGCAGCGCTTATCTGCATCACGGCTGGAGAACGCGGCGCCGGATTGTTGCGGGCCGATCGCTGGACTTGGGTATCGGCCCGCCGGATTGCCGTCGCGGACACGGTCGGCGCGGGAGATGCGTTTCTTGCCGCATTTTTGTGCAGCCTCCTGCGTACAGCTCACACGGATACGGAAATGTTATCCGCCGCCTGTCGGCTAGGCGAGTGGGTCGCGGCGCATCCCGGAGCCACACCTGATTACGACACCACGACTCCCATTTGAGGCGATGGGCTTGGAGAGTTTTATCTCCGCGATAAAACTCAGAAGCCTAGCTCGTGCAGTATTCTTTGGGCTAGTTCCACGACGACGCCTGCGAATACACCAAAATAAATGATGGTGAGCACCAGGAATCCGTAAGCGGTAACCACCGCGACACCGTCGCGCTCGAGGACACCTAGGGTGCCAATCACCACGACCAATGCCGGCAGCGTGTTGGTGAAAGGAATTCCCCCCAGCGGCAACAACAGTAGAAGCGCGCCGGCACCTACCACGGCCATGTGTAGGCGCCGTAGTGCTTCCGTTTCCGTCAACCAAAGCCAGCGCGGATGTAGTTGGCGCTCGATCACACCGATAAACTTACTCGCACCTTCCAGAACAGCGCGAAAAAAACGTGGTGGTAGTTTCACGGCGAGTAAACGTGCCGGCAACCAAGGCGGGAGACCCAAGGCAAAGCGCATCGCTAAAACCGTAATCACCAAACCAAAGGGCACAGATAATCCCGGAATCGTAATCGGTGAACAAAATGGCAGCGCAAGAATAACAGCGAGCAAAGCTGAAGCGCGTGCACCGAGCGCGGTGATTAATTCCTGCAACGTTACCGTTTGCTCATCGAACCGCGCCGCGAGCACGTGCAATTCATCAGAGAATTTTTTTAGCGGATCGGGCGAAGAAAAAATCACAGATATAAATTATAAAGCGGGCAGGGGAGAGCTCACTCGACCTCAGCTTGAGGCAGCGGGTTCCGTTTAAGCTAGGTCCCTCGTTTATTTCCATACAGTTCGATGTGCAGGCGGTGCGCATAGCGATAGCCCCGTGATTTACACACTTCGCTCAACCACTTTGCGCGCTCGCGCATCAATTCAAGCGTGCGCGCTTCCGGCATGAGTTGCACCCGGTGGCGCGGAATATCGCGGCCAAGTGAGGCCAGCATGTTTTCCATTTCTTCCACATCGGAGGGTGCGGCCACGACGAATTTAAATTGGTAATCGCATCCCGTATCCAACCAAGCGCGCACCACCGCGGGTTGCCAGCGCGTGGCTTCGTGTTTTTTGCGCCAGGTGGTGTGCTCCGGACCTTGCGGCGCCGAATTCAATAATTTCGGCGACATCGAAACCAAATCGCAGGCGATCCCTTCTGGGGCGATCGTTGCGGCGGTCTCGATCGTGATGTGGTAACCCAGTTCCTTCAACGCCCCCGCCAACGCACCTATTTCCTTTGCAATCATCGGTTCGCCCCCAGTGAGCACGACATGTCGCGCAAATGGATACGCTTGGACGGCCGCGACGATTTTTTCCACCCGCATTTGGGTCCCTTCCGGATTCCATGAGGCATAGGGCGTGTCGCACCAAGCGCAGCGCAAGTTGCAACCACTCGACCGCACAAAAACCGAAGGCACGCCGATCAATGAGCCTTCGCCCTGCAACGAATAAAAAATTTCTGCGATGAGCATAACCGTGAGAATATAATTTTCGCCTTAGCTCGCCGCGGGTTTTTGTGGCAACGCATCACGGGCTTTATATTCCGTGGGATCATTTACGCCGGCCAACACGAAGGCTTCGCGTCGCTCGACGCACGTGCCGCATTTGCCGCAATGGATCACCTCGCCTTTGTAGCACGACCACGTCCGGGCAAAATTCACGTTTAACTTGGCCCCGGTCGCGGCGATGTCGCTTTTCGACATGGCGATGAAGGGTCGCAAAAGCTTCACGCCCGCATAGGTCCCGAGTCGCATCGCTTCACTCATCGCGTGCATGAAGTCTTCACGACAATCCGGATAAATCGCGTGGTCGCCACCATGCGCGGCAATGACCAATCCTTCCGCGCCGACACTCTCCGCAAAACCACAAGCGATCGATAGCATGATCGCGTTGCGAAACGGGACCACCGTCTGCTTCATGTTTTCGGCCTCGTAGTGGCCTTCAGGAATGGTGCCGCCGCTTTTTAATAAATGGGAGGCGAACACCGGTCTACAAAATCGAGGCGGATCACTTCATGGCGCGCGCCTAAACTCAGTGCGTGTTCGGCCGCAAAGGGGATTTCTTGATGATTGTGCTTAGCGCCATAATCAAAACTCGCTACGACGACGACGGTGTGTTCCCGCCGCGCCCAATGCAGCGCGACGACCGAATCCATCCCCCCAGAACAAAGCACGACGACATTCATCGCCGCATGATGACCATAATTTTCACCATTACACCAAAGAAACATTCACGCGTTAAAGTGCGGGGCTCAGAAAAATGGTAGCTTCAGCCCAGCGTGTTCTCTTGGGTAAAGCTCCACGGTTTTTATTTTAGTCCTCTATGGTCATTTTTCACGATCCGCAGTGCGCTGATTACGGTTCTGCGATGCGCCCCGAGCAACCGGCGCGGCTCACGCGCTCCGCGGCCCACCTCAGGGCCGCGCATCCTACTTGGGATTTTTGTCTACCGCCTTCCGCTGCTACGGTGGACGAGGCTGCATTGCGGCGGGCGCACACGGCCGCGCACCTGCGCTGTCTTAATCAACCGCGCGACTTCGACGACGACACGCCTTTCTTTCCGGATATTGCGACCCATGCGCGGCGCGCCACGTCCGCTGCGCTCGCGGCTGCTGAGCATGCGTTTATCCATCGCTCTCCAGCGTTTGCGCTCATGCGTCCACCCGGACATCACGCCACAGCGGATACGGCGATGGGCTTTTGTTATCTCAATAGCATCGCGATCGCCGCGCTTCACGCTCATCATCAGCTCGGCGTCCGACGCGTTGCCGTTTGGGATTTCGATGCCCACCACGGAAATGGCACCGAGGAGATTTTGCGCGCGGAACTTGGCGCGGATCCCGATGCGTATTTTTTTGCCTCGGTGCATCAATCGCCGTGTTACCCCGGCACCGGTTTGGTCGATGTAGGTACCGCGCTTCGCAATTGGCCAATCCCACCGCGCAGTCCACGCTCGCAACATCTGGCCGCCCTGCGCGCCTCGCTCGATGCAATCCTAGCTTACAAACCCGAGCTTTTACTGGTTTCGGCTGGGTTCGACGCTTACGTGGGTGACCCGATTACGGCCATGACGTTGGAGCGGGAAGATTTTGCCCAACTCGGCACGTGGCTCCGGGAGGTTTTTCAAAGTCACGCGATCCCAGCCGCGGGGGTGCTGGAGGGTGGTTACAGTTCGGATTTACCGATGCTGATCGAAGCGTTTCTAGCGGCTTGGTCTGGCTCAACAGGGCACGTCATGCCTGGCTCTGCGCCTTAATTTTAAACCCGCTGTTTCCGCACTCGCCCTCCGTCTTGCCCGGGGCTAAGTTGGTTTTTTCGTTGAGATGATTTCCCGTTTTCTGCCGTCCACCGTGCGCCGTCTTCTCGGCGTCGATTCCACTGCTCCGCGCTCCGTATCGCGCGCGGCGCCGCCTTCGGCGCGACCTGCGAGCTTCACGCTCATCGAGCAACCCGGCGCGCTCACCGCGTTGCTGGCGGCGCTCGACCGCGTCGACGAAGTCTCCCTCGATACCGAGGCGGACAACATGTATCATTACAAAGTCCGCGTTTGCTTGCTGCAGTTTCTCGTCGACGGAGAGGTTTTCTTGGTCGACGCCCTTGCGCCCGGACTCGACCTCGAGCCGCTTTGGAAACGTCTCGCTGAACTTCATCTGGTGATGCACGGCAGCGATTTCGATCTGCGGCTCTTGCATGATCGCTGCGGCTTCCGCGCTAAAAGTATTTTTGACACCATGCTCGCCGCCCAACTGCTCGGGCGCCAACGCATCGGGCTCGCGGCGCTCCTCGAAGAACATTTCGGCGTCCAACTCGATAAAGACGGTCAAAAAGCCAACTGGTCCCGCCGTCCCATCACACCCAAACTCCTCGATTACGCCTGCCTCGACGTCTGGTACCTGCCCGCATTGCGCGATCTCCTCACCCGCGAACTCGCCGCCCTCGATCGCCTAGATTGGCTCGACCAACAATGCACGGCGCAGATCGAAGCCGGCACTTCGGGTTTCGCTCCCGCCACCGAACACGACTGGCGCATCGGCCGCAGCGAACGCCTCCGCGCCCGCGGCTTGCCCGTTCTCCATGCCGTCTGGCACTGGCGCGAGACCAGCGCCGAACGCATCGACACGCCTCCTTTCAAAGTCTGCAACAACGACCTCCTCCTCGACATCGCCTACGCCGCCGAGGACGGCCAGACCGAGGAAGCCATTCTCGCACAGGTTAATCTCGGTAAACGCCACGACCGCCTCATCGGCTCGCTCAGCGCCGCCCTTCACGCTGGTTTTGAACGCGACCCGGAAACCCTCCCGCGTCGCCCCGGTCGCGACACCAATCGTCGCTCGCTCACCCAGACCGAACTCGCTCGTCTCGATCGCATCAAAGAAGACCGTGATCGCATCGCCGCCACCCTCGCCATCGAAGCCACGCTCATCGCCAATCGCGCTCAACTCGCCCAACTTGCCCACGCCCCCGCCGCGCTCGACGACGTGCTTCTCCCTTGGCAGGCCACCCTCCTTCGTTCTATCCCATCTCTCCAACCCAACTGATCTTACCCCAGCCCCGTTGATGAAAACTAAGCTCTCCCTCGCACTCATCCTGGCCGCCACGTTGTCCTTCTTCGCGGGTTGTGCCACCCGCACCACGCCTAGTGGCGGCAAAGAAACCACCGTGCTCGGCGGCGCTGTCACCGTGGCCACCAACTCTTTCCAACCCCCCGCCCCGCAAACGTTCGCGGCCGACACCACCAAAATCGTCGGCCTCGGCAACCCATCTGGCACCAAGACCACGATTCTCTGGGGCCTCATCACGCTCCACGATTACTGAGCTTTCTGGGCGAATGTTCGCGTCGTCCCAACGGCGCTTGATCTTCTCAACCCCGCTCCCCGCGGGGTTTTTCTTTGCTCCACTCGCGCCATCGGCAAACCTGCGCCCCTGTGATCGCCTCCGCCGCCAACGCCAACATCGCCCGCCACCTCGGGCTCATGGCTACGTCCGCGCCCACGACCGCCGCCCTCAAAATCCCCCGCGGCCGCACGCCCACGGGCGACATTGATTATCTTACCCTCACGTTTGCTGAACTCGCCGCCGAGGTCGCCGCGTGGCAAAAAAAACTCACCGACGCTGGCATCCAGCCCGGTGACCGCACCTTGGTCATGGTCCGCCAAGGCCTGCCGCTCATCGCCGCGGCCTTCGCGCTTTTTTCAATCGGTGCCGTTCCGGTCGTCATTGATCCCGGCATGGGGCTCAAAAATTTCCTCACCTGCGTTGAGCGCTCCCGTCCCCGCGCGCTTGTCGGCCTGCCGCTCGCGCGCTTCCTTAGCCACGTCTGCCGGCGAGCGTTTGCCACGGTGAAAATCCGCGTGCCTGCCAGCGGTTCCCTTACGGCGCGTCTCACGTTTCCCGGTGCGCAATTTTCTGCCGCGTCCGCACCGCTCGTTCACAGCCGCGCCACCGATCTCGCGGCTATTCTTTTTACCTCGG
>CAJAFD010000045.1 GCA_903938935.1 uncultured Opitutia bacterium | reverse complement strand
TTGAAGGAAAAAAACTGGGCTGCGATCACCGCCAAAGCCAAAGCCTTCGTCGCCGCCGTCGCCGCCGCCGCCGCCAAATAATCCGCGCGCGCCACTCCGGCCGCCACTTCGCCCCGACTCGAAAGTTCGAGTTCGGGGCTTTTTATTTTTTCGCCGCTCAGGTCGTTTCCGCGGCAGAAGCGCCGTCCACTTTCGGCAACAGCTCGGCGATCTCGACGATGCGCTTCGCGCGACGGCCCGCCGCATCACGCGCGAAATACGGATCTTCCTCGCGCGCGACTTGGACTTCTTCCTCTTCGCCGTCCTTCGCATCACTGCCGTCGTCCTCGACGCCTTCTTCGTCCACGACGAACCATTCGAGCTCGTCGTCGAAAATATGCGTCATCCGCCGCGCCTGCGGTTCGAGGATGAGCGGCGGATTTTTCACCCGCCCCACCTTCACCAATTCAAACAAACACGGCACAAATTGATCCGCGAAAAACGCCCGAAAATCGCTCATCCATTTGTTGCCCACGCCCTCGCGCCGATTGAGCAACGCCACGTCGGAAAAATGCACGCACGCCTCGTACCACGCGCGCAACGCCGGATGCTTCTCCGCCAACTGGCAGTTGATCACCGTGTAAACTCGCGCGATCTCCGCCGGCTTCATTTCCACCCACGCCTTGAACGCTTCCATCTGATCGACCGGGCTGCGCCGTCCATCGGTCACGAAAAACACGTGCGTCGCTCCCGCCGGCAAATCCGCCTCGATCGTGCCCGCGAGCGTCCACGTCCAGCGCGAGACCGCGGGCAACTTAGCGTCGATTTCCGCCGCCGGTTCCGCCGCGGCCAGCATCACCGCGGGCCGCGCGTCTTCGCCCAGGCCGCCTTCAATCAGGTCGCACAACACCTCGCGCCGGCCCGAGCCCGCCGCCCCGAGGATCACATACACCAAAGGTTTTTCCACGCTGTTCATTTATCGAGCACTCAATGCGAAGCTCCGCCAAAGTGCGAACGATTCTTTCGCCGGACCGACTTAAAATTTAAACGTCCCGCACTGCGCGCTCTGGCGCAGCCAGTGATCGAGCAACACCAGCGCCGCCATCGCCTCGACGATCGGCACCGCGCGCGGCACCACGCACGGGTCGTGCCGCCCGCGCCCCATCAGCTCCGTCGCCGCGCCCGTTTTATCCACGGTCGCCTGCAATTGCAGAATCGTCGCCGTCGGTTTGAACGCCACGCGGAAGACGATTTCTTCGCCGTTGCTGATGCCACCTTGGACGCCGCCCGAGCGGTTCGTCGCCGTGCGCACCGCACCGGCGCGGTTTTCAAACGCGTCGTTGTGCTCGCTGCCGCGCAACTGCGCGCCCGCAAAGCCGCTGCCGATTTCAAAGCCCTTCGTCGCCGGGAGCGAAAGCATCGCCTTCGCCAGATCCGCCTCGAGCCGATCAAACACCGGCACGCCCAAGCCCGCCGGCAACCCGCGCACGCGGCACTCGATCACGCCGCCCACGGAATCGCCCTCGCTGCGCACGGCCTTGATGCGCTCGATCATTTTTTCCGCCGTCGGCCGATGCGGGCAACGCACCGGCGTCGCCTCGACTTCGGCGAGCGTCGGGAAGTTCACCAACGCATCCGCCGGCGCCGCGATGTCGTGCACCTGCGTTAAAAACGCCCGGATTTCCACGCCGCCTAGGCCGCTGGTGGCGCGTTGCGCTAAAATCTTTTTGGCAATCGCTCCGGCCGCCACGCGACCGACGGTCTCGCGCGCCGAACTGCGCCCGCCACCGCGATGATCACGGAGCCCGAATTTTTGTTGATACGTGAAATCGGCGTGCGAGGGGCGGAATTTATCGCGCATCTCGTCGTAGGCGTTGGAGCGCTGGTCGGCGTTGCGCACGATCAAGGTGATGGGCGTGCCCGTGGTTTTGCCCTCAAAAATCCCGGACCAGATCTCGACTTTGTCCTCTTCTTTACGGGGCGTCACGATGTCGCTCTGGCCGGGTCGACGGCGGTCGAGCTCGACTTGGATTTCCTCGGCCGTGATGGGCAAGCCCGGCGGGCAGCCATCGATGGTCACACCGACCCCGAGACCGTGGCTTTCGCCCCAGGTGCTGATCGTAAAAAGTTTTCCAAAGGAGTTACCCATCGCAGCAAAAACCGTTGGCCCCAGCCCGACTGCCCGCAAGCGACAAATCCAAACCTGTAAATGAAGGCAACTTTCCGCGATGCGCGGCGTCATGACACAAGACCGTTTACAACCCCGCCGGCTTACTCCTCTCTGAAATCTCTTTGCGCCTCTGGCGCTTAACCTTTTTTTATCGCCCTCACCCGCATGACCTCGCGTATCGCCCGCCTGAGCCTCCTCGCCAGCCTCTTCGCCCTTTCCACTGCTATGTTTGCCCAGGCTCCCGCTCCGGCCGCCAAGACAGCCGCGCCCGACGTCAAACCCAACGGCGACGAGATGATCCCGTCGTTTAAAATCAGCGGCTTACCCATCGACGGTGTCCTCGCCGCGCTCGAGTTTCACACGGGCCGCAGCATTTTGCGCCCGGCCGCGCTGCCCACCGCCGAATACACGCTCGTCATTGATCGCCCTATCCCGCGCTCTGAGCTCATCCTCGCCATCGAGACGCTCCTCGCCCTCAACCAGATCGGCGTCGCCCCGCTCGGTGACCGTTTCCTAAAAGTCATCGCCCTCGCGCAGGCCAAGACCGAAGCCCCGGAAATGATCACCGGTTCCGCCTTTGATCAGCCCGCCTCCGGCAAAATTGCGACCAAGGTCTTCCAATTTGATTTCCTGCGCGTGAACGAATTCATGCCCCAACTCCAGGGCTTGCTCACGCCGGGCGTCGGCGGCGGGGTGGTTATCCTCGATAAAACCAACGCTGCGCTCGTCACCGACTCCGTGAGCAATCTCCAGCGGATCGAAAACCTGATCAAAACCCTCGATCGTCCCGCCACCACCGGACTCACCCCGAAATTCTATCCGCTGAAATCCGCCAAGGCCTCCGACCTCGTCAACAAGCTCCGCACGGTCTTGAGCGGCAGTCTCCAGACGCAGCTCGGCACGAGCACCACTTACAACGCCGACGATCGCACCAACCAGATCATCCTCATCGCCGACCGGCGCCAGTATCCCTTCTTCGATGAGTTAATCGCCAAACTCGACGTCAAGGCCGACCCCAACACCCGCAACGAAGTCATCTACCTCAAGCACGCCGCCGCCAAAGACGTCTCCACGCTCCTCACACAGCTCGTCACTGGCCAGACCAACGCCGCCCAAAAGGCCTCCGCCCAATCCGTCCGTCCGGGCCAAGTCACCGTGCCCGGCCAACCCGCCGCGCCTCAGCCCGCCGCCCCTGCACCTGCGGCCATGACCCTTACTGGCACCGATGTGGCCGGCTTAGCTGGCTCCAACGAATTTAGCGCCCTCGTGACCGTCACCTACGACGAACGCTCCAACGCCGTCATCGTCTCCGGCACCGGCGACGACATCCGACTCATCAAAGACCTCGTGGATAAAATCGACATCATCCTCGCCCAGGTTCGCATCGAAGTGATCATCGCCGAAGTCACCTTGAGCGACACCGACAAAACCGGTCTCACCGCCCTCAACCTCACCGCCGCGACCAACGCCACGACCGGCGTGCGGTCCATCACCAATTTCTCCGGCGCCGTCGCCGGTTGGAACATCACCGAAGGCATCGTCGACCCGCTCTCGCTCAAAGCCGCCCTCACCGACGCCGGCACGCGTAGCAACGTCAACGTCCTCTCCGCCCCCACCATCGTCACCACGCACAATAAAGAAGCCCAGGTCGTCGTCGGCCAAAAACGCCCCGTCGTCACCGGCACCACCAGCGTCTCGACCACCGGCGGCACCAGCTCGACCTACACCTATCAAAGCATCGCCATCGACCTGAAGGTCACTCCGCTCATCGGCGACGACGGCAGCATCCAGCTCAAGATCGACCAAAAGGTCGACGACCTCCTCGGCAGCACCACCATCGACGGCAACCAAGTTCCGATCATCGGCACCCGCCAAGCCACGTCGTTCATCAACGTCTACGACAACCAGATGGTCGTCCTCGGCGGCCTCCAACGCCAGAAATTCGGCAACGACCGCGCCAAGATCGGCTTCCTCGCCGAAATCCCGATTATCAGCCACCTGCTTGGCGGCCGCGAGAAATCGGTCGAACGCACCGAACTGCTCCTCTTCGTTCGCCCTCACGTCATCAAGCCCACCGAAGTCTCCGCCGACACCAAGAAGAACATCGATGGCCTCTCCAACAAGGAGCAGATCAATCAGTATCTCATCGACCCCTCGAAGCCGGCCAAACCATCCTTGATCGAGCAGCTCAAGTAAGCCCGCGCGCCGCCTCCTCCCGATGATTGCGCTCGCCTCCGATACCTTGCCCGCGGTCCTCGCCGCGCGGCTCACCGAAGAACAACTTCAGTCCGTGCGCGAAGCCGCGCGCGGCCAACGCCTCGCCGCCCTCGCCGCCGCCCTCACGCTGCCCGAGCCCGAGACCCTCACCGCCGTCGCCCAAGCCGCCGGTCTCGATATCGCCAGCAACCTCGAGACCGATCCCGCCGCCCGCGGCCTCCTCCCGGCCCGTCTCGTCCACGATTACCAGATCATCCCGATCCAGTTTGGCCCCGCCGCCTCCGAGGGCGAAGACGCCGCCGAAGCGACCTCGAGCACACCCTTGCATCTCGCGACCGCTTGGCTCCCCGATGCGATCATGGCCGATTGGTTGCGGACGTTTACCCCGCGCCCCCTCGTGTGGCACCTCGCCGTGCCCGAGCGCATCCACCAACTTATCATCGAAAACTTCGGCGTCGGCTCCGGCGCCCTTGAAGACGGCGACGAATCCTACGTCGCCCCGGAATCCGTCCAACAAGCCGAAGAAGTCGTCGACGAAGACGCCGCGGTTGTCCGCTTCGTGACCGACGTCATCAAACAAGCCGTCGAGGACCAAGCCACCGACATCCATTTCGAACCGCAGGAAGAACAACTCCGCATCCGCTACCGCGTCGACGGCCTGCTCGTGCCCGTGCCCGTCCCGGAAAATCTCCTGCGCTTCCAGGACGCCATCATCTCGCGCCTCAAGATCATGGCGCGCCTCAACATCTCCGAAAAGCGCCTCCCGCAGGACGGCCGCATCAACTTCAAGGCCAACAACACCGTCCTCGACATCCGCGTGGCCACCGCGCCGACCATTTACGCCGAGTCTGTTTCGCTCCGCCTCCTGAATCAGAAGAAGGAAGCCTACACGATGGACCGCCTCGGCATGAGCCCCGACGAGCAGGCTCAAATCATCAGCGTTCTTGATTATCCGCACGGCATCATCCTCGTCACCGGCCCCACCGGCTCCGGCAAGAGCACCTCGCTCAACGCGTTCCTGCGCAAAATCAATTCCACCGATCTGCGCATCATCACCGTCGAAGACCCGATCGAATACGAAGTCCCCGGCGTGAATCAGATGCAGATCCGCTCCGAGATTGGCCTCACCTTCGCCAGCGCCCTCCGCTCCATTCTCCGGCAAGACCCCGACGTCATCATGGTCGGTGAAATCCGCGACAAAGACACCGCCGAGATCGCCATCCGCGCGTCGCTGACCGGTCACTTGGTATTCTCGACCCTCCACACCAACGACGCCCCGGGCGCCATCACGCGTCTCGTCGACATGGGGATCGAGCCGTTCCTCGTCGCCTCCGCCATCGAGCTCGTCATCGCTCAACGCCTCGTCCGCCGCCTCTGCCCCAACTGCTGCGCGCCCGAGCCCATCAGCAAAGTCAAACTCCTCGAGACCCTCGCCATCCTCGAGTGCGACGCCGCCGAAGCTGACCTCATCACCGCGCTCAAACACCCCGTCGGCTGTGACCGTTGCCGCGGCACGGGCTACCGCGGCCGCATCGGCCTCTTCGAAATTTTCCGTCTCAACGACGAGCTCCACGAGCTCATCCTCAAACGCGAGAGCACGCGCACCCTCACGCAGGCCGCCCGCAAGCAAGGCATGCGCACTCTCGGCCAGAGCGGCTGGGAAAAAGTCAAAGCCGGCCACACCACGCTCGAGGAAGTCCTCCGCGTCGTGACCGTGGTGGAAAAGTAAAATGGCCCGCTTCGCCTACAGCGCCCGCGATCGCGCCGGCCAATCCGTCTCCGCCGAGCTCGACGCTCCGAGCCGCAAAGACGCCCTGCGCCTCCTCACCGCCCGCGGCCTGCAAGTGGCCACCGTCACCGAGCTCCAGGCCGGCCCCGTCGGCAAAGGCGGCAAAGCCATCGCCAAGCGCGCGCCCAAATCCGCCGCCCGCATCGCCGCCCAAGCCCCGCGCCGCTCCGAGCGCCTGCCGTTCCTCGAATCGCTCCACGATCTCACGAGCAGCGGCCTTTCCGCCGGAGAAGCCGTCCGCCTCCTTTCGACGCGCATTAAAGAACCTCGTCTGCGCACCCTCTGCGCCGGCGTCTGGGAACGCATCAGCGAAGGCGCCCCGCTTTCCCGCGCCCTCGGCAATTACCCGGAAGTTTTCGATAGCGCCACGGTCAACTTGATCCAAGCCGGCGAAGCCACCGGCTCGCTCAACGACACCCTCGCCCGCCTCATCGCGCACTTGGTCGAGCAACGCGAACTGCGCAGCCAGCTCATGTCGGCCCTCGCTTATCCGGTGTTCATGGTCTTCGTGTCCGGCGGCGTGATTTTATTTTTCCTCACGTTTCTGCTGCCGCGCTTGCAGACACTCCTCAGCTCGCTCGGCGGCAAGATGCCCACGTCCACCAAGCTGCTCATCGGCGCCTCCAACTTCGCCCTCAGTATTTGGGGCATCATGGCCGTCGTCGCCGTCGTCATCGGGATCACTTCGTTCCTCGCGTGGCGCCAGACGCCCGCCGGTCGCGCGCAGACGGACGCGTGGCTCCTCAAACTCCCGCTCATCGGCCCGTTCATCGTGGCGCAGACGGTGCTCTCCTTTAGCCAGACGCTTTCCGTGCTCTTGGAAAACGGCATCACCGCCTCCGAAGCGCTGCGCATGACGGAAAAACAAATCGGCAACGAAGTTCACCGTGAAGCCTTCAAGACCGCCACCGGCCGCGTGCTCGAGGGCGAATCGCTCTCGGTCGCCATGATGCGCACCGGCTGTTTCCCCGACCTCGTCCTCGACCGCCTCGCGATCGGAGAAAACACCGGCAACGTCGTCCCCAGCCTAAAACAAATCGCGCAGGCCTACCAAAAAATTATCAGCGGCCAGCTGAACGTGTTCACCAAAATGGTCGCCGGCGTGGTGCTCGGCGGCGTGTTTACCTTTGTCGGTTTCATCGCCTTCGCGATCGTGAGCGCTGTCTTCCAAGTCAGCGCCAGCTTCAAACTCGGCGGTTAAACCGGCCCGAGCAAGCGGAGGAACTCCGCCTCGTCGATCACCGGCACGCCGAGCGCCTGTGCTTTTTCCAGCTTCGAACCGGCTTCTTCGCCGGCCAGCACGTAGCTCGTTTTTTTACTCACGCTGCCGCTCACTTTTCCGCCGGCCGCTTCGATCTTCGCCGCCGCCGCTTCCCGCGAGAGCGTCGGCAACGTGCCCGTGAGGACAAAGGTTTGGCCCGAGAAAACGCCCACCACCGGTGCCGTCGCCAGACGGGCCGCTACGGGCGCGATCCCTAATTCCGCCAAACGCCGCAGCGCGCGTTGACCGCGGTCCGAGCGAAAAAATGCCACGGTGTGCCGCGCCACTTCGGCGCCGATTTTTTCGGCACCCGGCGTGCGCTCACGGATCGCTTCGAGCTCCGCTTTTTCGCCGGCGAGCGCCGCGTAGCGTTCCGCCCGCGCCTGCCGCTCGGTTTCATCCTTCGGCGGATTCAACCGCGAGCGCGGACTCACCTCG
>CAJAFD010000044.1 GCA_903938935.1 uncultured Opitutia bacterium | reverse complement strand
GTCGTCGCGGCTGAGTTGGATCGTGAGGTTTTCGCGCAGGCCGCGTTTGGCGGGCATTTCCTGACCGGCGGCGTCGCGGCCGAGGGTGTGAGGCGCAGAATACAGGAGTAGGCCCGGTTGCGCGGGGTGGGCGACGATGCTCGCCATGCAGATGGGTTCCCAGAGTTGCGGATGGAAAATGGGTTTAGTCCAGCCGGTGGCGCCGTCGGCGCTCGTGGTGAGGAGCTTGCGGTTGGGTTTGGAGACGTTGCGGTTTACGAGTAGGACGCGGTCATCGGAGAGGGTGGTGATCATCGTCTCGTTGGGGTTGCCGTATTCGCCTTCGCGCGGGACGGCGATTTCACCCGCGTGCCAGGATTGGCCATGGTCATCGCTGTAAATCGTGGCGGAGGCGGAGGGGCCGTGGTCGCCTTCTTTGCCAAAGGCGATCCACACGGGTACGACTAAGCGGCCGCTTTTGAGTTGGACGCCGTGGCCGGGGCCGGTCGCGATGACCTTCCAATCGTAGTGGCGCCGGAACGGTTCAAAGGTCGCGGTGATGTCGGTGGGTTGGGACCAAGTAAGGCCATCATCGGTGCTGCGCATGGAGAAGCAGCGCGCGTAGTTGATGCAGTAGAGAAACTCGATGGCGCCGGTGGTGCGATCGACGATGGCCACGGGGTTGTTGACGGTTTGTTCGTGTTCGCCGCCGGTTTTTTTGTGCGGGTTGCCTTCGAGGCGCGGGCCGCGGTGAGCGATGTTTTGAGGCGGAGCCCAGGTTTTCCCGCCATCGGTGGAGCGGCGGAGATGAACTTCAATCTCGCCCCAGTCGGCGCCGGTGTTACGGCGGGCTTCACAGTAGGCGAGTACGGTGCCTTTGGGGGTCACGACAAGGCCGGGGATGCGGTAGAGCGCGATGCCAGCCATTTTGGTGGGGAAAACCTCCGCGGTTTCCAACATGGGCGCGGCGCGCAGCAGACTCAGGCTGGCGAGGAGACTAAAAATAAGGCGAGTGATAGACATGAGCGTGGGGAATTATTTTTTAATGAAAGCGTCGAGGGCGCGGCCGTTGAGCAACCAACTGAGATTGAAAGTGGCGACATAGACGCCTTCGTAGCAGTTTTTTTCACCGCCCTCGTAGTGGAGAAAAATTTTGCCGGCGCTTGGGGTGCCCGCGCGGCCGACGCCGAGGTTCGAGTAGGCGCTGGGGCCGGCGGAGACGAGGCGATGCACGGGCCAAGTTTTACCTCCGTCGAAGCTAGCCCAGACGGTGATTTTTTCGCGGCCGTTGGAGGTGGAGCCGCCGATTTTATCGGGCATTTTTCCAGCGACGGTGTCGAGGTTGCTATAAAGCAGGATGTCGACCCCGTCGATAGGCAGGCGGAGGAGTCCGCCCATGCAGCCGTAGGACGAGCCCCGCGCGCCATCGGGAAGCACGTCGCTTTCGAAAGGATTTAACCACAGTTCGCCCCCGTCGTAGCTCCAGCCGAAGAAGCGGTTGTTTTTCCCCATGTGTTCGCGAGAGCTGTAGAGCACGCGACCATCAGAGAGTTCGGCGAGTGCGCCTTCGCCCGAGCCAAGAATGGGGAAGGGGGCGCTGACTTGCCAGCTGGCGCCCTGGTCGTCGCTGAACATGGCGGTGTTATAGTGATAAGGGCGCCATTCGACGTCGTTGGAATTGGTCGGGCCAAAGATGCGGCCGGGCAAGAGCAGGCGCCCCGCGTGCGGGCCGTAGCGCAACGTGATGCCGGGTTGAAAGGCGCCGACGCCGAGGGGCACGGTATCGGGCGAGCCGTGTTTGAATTTATTGGGCGAGATCCGAATGGTTTCGCGGCTCCACGTTTGACCGTCGTCGCGACTTTTCCAGAGAAAGCCTTTTTCGGCGTGGATGAAGAGAATCTCGCCGTTGGTTTCGTTGACTATGACTTTGCCGCCGGCATCGGAGCCAACTTCGCGCGGCGGGCTCCACGTGGCGCCGCCGTCGGCGCTTTCGCGCACCGTTTGGTGGTGAAAGGCGAGCACGTGGCCGTTGCGCGCGGTGATGAGATCGCGTCCGCCGCGGCCGTCGGCGAGCCGTTGAACGGTGAGCGTGGGCGCACTGAGAAACGGCTGGGCGGAGCGCGCGATGGGGTCCTCGGCGAGAGCGGCTCCGTGGGCTGCGGTGAGGCCAGCGAAGAGAAAAACGAGGGGGATAGTTTTCATGTCAAAGGAGGTCGGGATTCATCAGGGGCTGGCTTTGGCGGCTGCCGGCGGGACGCGAAATTTACCGAATTGAATGTGGGTGCGTGTGCGGTCGGCGGTGCCGCTGTCCCAGACGCCGCGGAAGTCGCCGGGGGCGACTTCGATTAAGGTGGGATAGGAATTGTGGATGCCAGCGGCGTAAAAAGTTTTTTCTGGACCCCAGGTGCCGTCGGGGGATTGAAGTTTGTAGCGTAGCGCCATGCGGCCCGTGGGTGCGGGCGAGGCGGGGCCGTCGTTGTAAACGTAGAGATGGGTGCCGTCGGTGGCCCGGCCGTAGAAGGCTTTGGATTTGGCGTTCCAGAGCGCGGGTTCTGGGCGGGCGGGGCTCCACGTGCGGCCGCCGTCTTGGCTGACGGTGGAAAAGGCGCGGGGCGGGTCGGTCATCTTGCGTTCGTCTTCGTAGTCGGCGGTGCGCATGACCATTTTGATTTCACCGGGGGTATCGCCGGCGGCGAGGTTGCCTTCGTGCAAGAAGACTTTGGGGCCGCTGGTGGGTTGGGGGATGAAGCTGGCGAGGTTCCACTCGAGCAGGCTCGAGCTGCTGAGGATGAAGTGATCGCGGGAGCCGAGCGGATCGTTGCGCCGCGTGTTGCGGTGCATGGGGAAGAGGTAGCGGGTGTGGCCGTTTTCGGTGAAGGCGTAGGGACCGGCGACGCAGATGAGCGGGCCGGTGTAGCCCATCGCTAGTTCGACCGGGGTCCAGGAACGACCACCGTCGGCGCTGTAGGCGGCGACCAGTTGGGAATCTTCACTGTGGCGGTAATTCATGGGGCAACGCATCGCGAAGGCCCAGAGGACATCTTGGCCCGGGGGTTTGAAGAGGATGGCGTTGGCGTAGGCGAACTGCAGGGTGCCCTGACGTTCGCGGTGATCGAAAATCATCACGGGGTATTCCCAGTGGTCGCCGTCGTCGGTGGAGATGCTGGCGACGATATCGCCCATGTCGGTCTTGCCGGGGATTTTGACGCCGAAGGCGGCGACGAGGTGTTTGCCTTTCCATTGGGCGATGTAGGGCTCCCAGAGCTCGGAAGCGCCGGGGTGTTGATCCATGTGGCGAATGGTGCGCACAGCCGTGACGTCGCCCGTGAAATCGGCGGCGCGAGCGGCGGGAAAAAGTCCGGCGAGGAGCAAGGTTAGGCGAAGAAAGAGGGGAGTTTGCATGCGCTTTTGATGGGACGTTTATGGGGCGGAGAACAAAGGGAAGGCGGAGCTTGTTGGGACTTCAGTGGGGCAACGTCAGGGTTGGCAGCGCGAGGATGGCGCGTTTCCCGCCGCCGATGTTCGCGTCGTATCCGCCAGCGAAGCTTCCTTGCGGGTCGGCCCGGTGGCTCGACCACATCACCAACATTCCCTCCTTGGTGAAGCAAACGGACGGGTAGATGTTCTGCCGGTCTGTGTTGGCCGCGCCGTCGTCGTCCACGATCACCGGCGGGCTCCAAGTCTTCCCGGCATCGTCTGAGACCGCGTAACATAAGGGGGTGCGCGGAAAAAAGGCGCCGTCTTTGATCGGCGCGGCGTGGTTATAAAAGACGATCAATCGTCCATCGGGCAGCGTCTTCAACGTCAGCGGCGAACAGGCCGCGGCCAAGGTGGTCGCCACGGGCTTCGACCACGTTTCGCCGCCGTCCATAGACAGAGCGACATGATGCGAACCCAAACCCGTGCGGCCCAGCATGAGCACGCGGCCATCCTTTAACTCTGCCACACAAGGCTCAGCCATTCCTCGCGGGGCATCCATGCGCGCTATCCCGCGCGAGAGTCGCCACGTCGCGCCTGCATCTTCGCTGAGCATCGCGAGAGCCTCATCGCGGTCGCCTTCGGTTTTACCCACCTTTCGCGCAACCGGCAGCACGCATCGGCCTGAGCTCAGTTGGATCAACCGGTCATTCATCACGTAAAAGGCATCATCTTTTTCGGTGAGTAATTTTGCCGCGGTCCACGTTTGACCGTCATCACTCGAACCCGCCATCACTGGTGCGCCGCCGCCGTGCAAACCCGGGACGTGGCGATTAAACACCACCGCGATACGTCCGTCGCGCAATCGCAGGAACGACGTGCCGCCGTCGCTGATCAACCCCGTCAAACTCCACTCCATTTTCATGCGGCCCTGCTCTTTCCACGTCCGCCCGCCATCCGTGCTGCGATAGAGTATGGGCACGGGAAACTTCGCCGCGATCGCCTCGAAGTTTGTCGGCGGTCGTCCCCAAGGCGCGGCCATTAAAATATCCCCATTTTCCAAGGCTATCAGGCCGGGGCCAATGAAGCTGCGCTCGGATGTATGGCGGATAAAAATCTCTGGCGGAACGAGGAATCGGGCTCGTTCAAATGCGGCCAGCTCTGCCTGTCCGGCCAGCAGCAACGCGGCCCCCAAAAATAAAGGCTTAAAGATGGGCCTAACGGACTTCATTTAGCGTGGAGGAACATGGGCTGGCCGCACGGGGGACGGGGTGCGGCAAAAGAGGTTCACCATTCTCCTTTTTTCCCAAATTGAGCCTTGGCGGCGGCGCCGAAATTGCGGGCGGCTTCGTCGATCGCGCGGCAGATTTCTTCGGTGCTTTTGCCCGCGACATCGCGGGCGGCGGGGATGAGGGTCTGGCACTCGTTGGCATCCATGAAGCGGGCGGCTTCGAGAAGGCGGGGTTCGTCTTCGGCCGGCACGGCGAGAAAGCCGTGTTTGTCGGCGTGGATGAGTTGGCCGGGTTGGACGGTGCGACCGAACACTTCGACCTCGCCGCCCCAGCGCACGGGACAACTGAAGGCGTGGCCGACGCAGAGTTGGCGGGCGAGGGCTTTGAAGCCGGCGTTGTTCATCTCGTCGACATCGCGGATGGCGCCGTCGATGATGGTGCCGACGCAGCCGAGGCTACGGTGGATGTTGCTGTTCACCTCGCCCCAAAAGGCACCGACGGCGTGCGGTTGGTCGAGGTCTTGCACGACGACGATTTTGGGGCCGGGAATGCTGGCGACATAGCGGCGGTAGTCGCTCCAAGCTTGGGGATTATTTTTGGGGTGAGTGGCGTTGCTGGGTTCGCAGACGACGGTCACCGCGCGCCCGACCATCGGGCCCATGTGCGGCATGAAATCATGCGTGGGTTTGATATTGAAGCCGTGGCGGGAGGCGTCGTGGCGGGTGATTTGTTCCCAGCCGTTGTAGATCGTGGGCGTGTTCCAACGTTTGAGCTGGAGGAAGTCCGCGTGGGTGAGAGGTGCGTTCATAAAGCGAAACCGGAAAATTAAATAATGATCTTGGGCGTGGGAGAAGCCGGCGTCAGATCGAGGCGGCGACGCAACTCGTCGAGATCGCGGCGCAGGCCTTCGGCAAAGAGAATGATATCAGCGGCGTGGACGATGAAGTTGGCGCCGAGTCGGGCCCAGCGTTCCTCGTGATCAAGGCGGTGGCCGGGGTAGATCGCGTGAACGCCGGCGCCGAGTGAGCGCGCACGGGCTTTCGTGATGATCTGGTCACACGCGGCGAGAAAGCGTGGGTGATCGTAATTTTCCGGCACGCCGAGGCTGCAGGATAAATCGTGCGGGCCGATGAGCACGCCATCGAGGCCCTCTACGGCGAGGATGTCGTCGAGGGCGGCCAGCGCCGGGGCGCTTTCGATATTGATTATGAGTGAGCGGGTGGCGCCGCCTTGAGCGACGTAATCGTCGAGCGCGGGTGGGAGGGTTTGTCCGGCTAGATGTTGGGCGAGGAGTTGGCCTTTGAGTGGACGTTTCTTCACGGCGCCGACGAGGGCGGCGACTTGCGCAGGGGTTTCAACGTAAGGCGCGACGATGCCGACCGCACCGCCATCGAGCGCGACGCACGCCTCGTACGGATCGGGTGAGGTGATGCGGACGCTGGGCGGCTGGCCTTCGGCGCGATAAGCCCGGCACATCCAGGCGAGTTTCTCGCGGCTGATCGGAATGTGCTCGGTATCGATGAAGACGAAATCGAGACCCAATCCTGCGACGACAGGCACCCAGTGCGGTGAAGGGCTGACGATGAGCGTGCCGTAGAGACGAGAGGGTTGGCGTAATCGAGACGCTAACGGCTCGGGTTTCATCGCCGAGAAAAGTGTTGGTCGATCTCCTCGGCTGTAAAACGTACGCTCACAATCGAACAGCCGCCGTCGTTTTCTCGTAGGGTGGTGTAGGTGGTCGCGATAATCGTGCCGTCAGCTAGGCGATGTAGACCCGGGTAGAATCCATCTTTGAAGGTGCGGAGTAGGTTGATGCGATACTGCCCGGGTTGGTGGCGCTTGATGTCATCGTAAGTTCCGATCCACGCAACCAAGCGAGCGGGTGCAAAGGGTGCCGTGTTGCGAAACACCACGACCAGTCGGTCATCGGGTAAGCGTAGGCCATGATGGCGATCTCCGCTGAGGCCCCAAGGTGTGTCCACGGGCGTGCTCCAGGTTTTCCCCTCATCCCGGCTGAACATCACCAGACTAGTTCCTGTGCGTTTGTTTTCACGCATGATACAGCAGAGTTCATCACCGTCCGGAGAGCGGAAGACGTAGGGCTCACAAGGCAGTTTTGGAGCTAGGGCATGTCCGTCGGCGGCGATGACGGGGGTTGACCAAGTAAACCCCCCGTCGGTCGTGATCGTTTGCATCACTTGCAATGTGCCGCCTTCGCCAAGGCCATCGCCGCGGTGAAACATGCCCAGACTCGAGCCATCCTTGAGTCGCACGATGCTCGAAAAAGTCATCACGTTACGGAAAGGGTTATCCATAGCGATGCGCTCACCGAGCGGTCGAAGTTCCTGCCACGTGTGGCCCTCGTCTTCACTTACGAGTCGCGGCATATAGCCCTCGAAGCGACCGAGGATTTCTCTCGGGTTCTCTTTGCTCGAAAGAGTGCGTGCGGCAAAAATCCACAGACGCTCTTTGCCTTTAGGATCGGTCAGGCGATAAATGCTTGGGCAGTTTTTGAAATTCCAATAATTCGGCGGCATCGCGTTATCGAACCGCTGCCATGTCAGGCCGCCGTCCTCGCTACGCGCGATAGGTCCGGCGTGGCCACCGTGGCCCATGTTCCAGATGGCGAGCAGGGTCTTATTATCCGCCAACAATGTGGTCGTGGGGTGAGCGTGGTACTCTTGCGGTGTGCCTTGTGCGATTACGATCTGACGACTCGTCTCATCCGAGAGATCCAGGCTCATGAGCGAGGACTGGTGTTTTTTCCAAAGGGCTTTTTTTTCCGCGGGAGCATCTTCCCAAGCCCGGCGCGGTGACGGTGATTGGGCCAAAATTGCGGCGGCGCTCATCCATAACGCGGCCGCGGTTCTCAGCAAAAGGCGGCTGCGGCAAAATACGGGAACGACAAGTCTCATGAGGTGGCGACCAGTTGATCTAGATTCAAGTATGCCTTGAGACCCATGATGATGTCGGAAGATCTATTTTAGAACTTCGCGCTCACGACGGCCGACCATTCGCGACCTGGGTCGAGGGTGTAGCGGTACCATTGACCCACGTAGTAGATGTTTTGGTTATCCAGGACGTTGTTGATTTTGATCGAGAAATCGTAGGCGAAGCGATGCTGCGGGATGCGCAGTTTGTAGCCGACGATGGCGTCGAAGCGCCACCAAGCGGGCAAGGGGCCCCAGTTCGGTTCGCCGTGAGAGGTGGCGTTGGTGAGATCGCGCGCGCCGGTGTAGATGCTGCCGAAAGACAGATTTAGATTTTTGAGCGGACCGCGGTTGAAATTATAGCGGTTGAAGGCCGTGAAGCGGAAACGCGGCGAAAGATCTTTGGCGACTTTTGTGATATCGTTGCGCGCGTCGGTATCGGAGAAGCCGCCCATGACGAGCCATTGATCGGTGATGCGACCGTTGAGGCTGATTTCGTAACCCGTGGAGCGCTGGCCGCTGATTTGCGTAAAATAGCCGGTGCGACCAGGTGTGTTGTCTGCTTGGGTGACGTTGTCTTGCAGAATATCGAAATACGAAATGAGCCCGGTCATCCGTCCGCCAAGTAGGCTGAAGCGTAAACCCACTTCTTTCTGGTTGCCGGTTTCGGCTTCGAGCGGACCGCCGTCGGGTTGGATGTTGAATTGCGGACTGAAAGAGGTGTTGAGATTGCCGTAAACGGAGAGGGTTTTCTCGCTGTTGAGGTGCCACACGGCGCCGACGCTATTAGTCGTCGCGGCGGGCGCGCGATAGGCGGTGGGGGCATCGGGTTTGAAGACGACATTGGGGAACGTGCCCGAAGCGAAGTTGATGGTCTTGCGCACGACTTGGGAGCGACGCACGCCGCCCATCACGAATACGCGCTCTTTGAAAACTGAAAACACATCGTTGGCGTAAATGTCGGTATTACTCAGGTAGGTGTAAGCGTTGGCGCTGTTGAGTAGCGGAGGCATCGTGCCGGCCCCGCTCAGCAGGCGCTCTTGGCCGCGATCGAAGATATTAATCGGCTGGATGAGGTTCGCGTTGTAGCCGGCGAGGTTGGGGTTCGCGAGGAATTGGGCGTAGGTCAGATCGGGAAAGTTGAAAAATTTCGCGCTGGCGGCCGCGTTGGAGATCGCGGTGTTAGTGAGGTTCGCGCCGCTGAGACCGCCGTAATTTTGGGAAGTGATGTAGGTATAGCTCCAGTCGTATTGTTGCTGCCAACCGTGACCGAGGAGGAGGCGATGCTGGATAGGACCGGTGGCGAGATTCCAGACGAATTCGTTGCGCAGGCGGTAATTGAGCGTTTTCCGCGGCTGGAATCGAAGGATGCGCGGCATGAGCACGGTATCGCGCAACATGGTGATGCCATCGGAGAGCGCCTGGGTCTCGCGGTTGTTTTGATCTTTGCTCTCGTACTGGAATTGAGAGCGGAATTGGAGGTTGTCGGTGAAGGCGTGACGCACATCGGTGGAGCCGACGCGGCGGGTATTGCGGCGATAGTCCTCGGGAATCATCCAGCCGATGCGGCGGGGTGTTTTGCGATACTTGCCGTCGCCCGTGACCATACCCTTGGGGTCGCCGGCATGAACGGGAGTTTCCCAGCTCGCTTGGTTTTCTCGCCAGTCGAAGAAGTATTCGAAGGTGACTTTGGTGCGTGGGCTAATCTGCCACGCGAGGCTGGGCGCGAGGGCTTGCTCGAGTTTGCGTTGGCCGAACCAGGTGGTGCCGCGTTCGAGAATACCATTGAGACGGAAGGATAATTTTTGGCCTAAAACGTTAAACGCGCCAAAATTACGATCCGCTTCAGCGCGAAGCGAGTGGTCGTCGCTCATGATCACCCGAGCGCTCGTGAACGGTTTAGCCTGGGGTTGTTTGGTGATGCGATTGTAAGTCGCGCCGTAACCGCCGGAGCCATAAAGCACCGCGGCGGGGCCGCGGATAATTTCCACGCGTTCTATATTAGAGAGAG
>CAJAFD010000043.1 GCA_903938935.1 uncultured Opitutia bacterium | reverse complement strand
CGCCCCGACCACAGGCTGCGGGGGTGGCGGCGACGGCGATCGCGTTGAACAGATTCATCGGGCCATCGGCGCTCATGGCCGTGGCGGGGCGCATGGCGCCGACCAAGACGATCGGTTTGGTGGAACGGACGATGAGGTTTAGAAAATAACCGGTTTCCTCCATCGTATCCGTGCCGTGGGTGATGACGACGCCGGCGATGGCCGGATCGTCGAGGGCGGCTTGGGTGCGGGCGGCGAGTTTGCGCCAGACCGCTTCGCTCATGTCTTGGCTGCCGAGTTTGGCGACTTGCTCGACCTCAAGGCGGGCGAGGGTGGCGAGTTGGGGGACGGCGGCGACGAGGGCTTGGATCGAAAGCGCGGCAGCACGGTAGCCTCGGCCCGTGGTCTGAGCGCCCGCGATGGTGCCGCCGGTGGCGAGGAGTCGGATGCGGGGGAGGGGAGCGGCGGCGGGCGGCATGGGGAGTGAACGGGTGGTCAACTACGGCTGGGCGCCAGCGGTGATCCAGTCGGCGATGAGCTTGATTTCGGCGTGGGTGAGGGCGGGTTTGCCGTCGGTCGGCATGAACTCTTCGTCGTCGGCTGGGAGCGTGATGCGGCGGTACAGATCGCTCTTTTCGAGTGAACCGGCGACGACGGGCGGGCCGCTGTCGCCGCCCTCCATGAGGAGCGCGTAGGTGTCCATGCGGAGGTTGCCCTTGTGCTTGGAGGGCTTGTGGCAAGCGACGCAGTTTTTCTCAAAGATCGGTGCGATCTGGGTGGCAAAGAGCGAGGTGCCGGTGGTCTTGGCAGCGGGCGGCGGCGTGAGGGGCACGCCGAGAAATTTACGCAGACTGGCCGGCATGTGCTTGGTGAGGTAGTCGTCGCCGTGTGTGATGATGCTGCCTTGGTGGCTCGTCCACGCCATCGCTCCGACGGTCGCAAACAGTAGTGGAATATACCCGAGGCGGATAAGGACTAAACCCTCGCGTGATTTATAAACCTGGCGAAACGCGACCAACATGAGGCACGCGCCACTCGTGGCGATGCCGCCCCAAAGGTGGTTCATGACGGTCTCGCCTTGATAGCCACCGCTCCACGCCAACAACCAGCCCGCGACGGTGGCGACGAGCACCCCGATGGTGGCCAGACCGAGAACAAAGCCGGCGGATTTTTGTAAATGTGACCAAATCGACACCAATCCCAACACTTCAAATAAAGGCACGAGCACGAGCAGCCCGATGGGTAGGTGCACGATGGCGGGATGGAGCCGGCCGAAGAACTGCGCGATGGAGGCGCGCTCTACGCCATCGGGCGGCAGCACAAACGGCAGGGCGGCGAGTCCGCCGATGAGGATGAGGCCGCAGATATAAGGCGTCAGGCTGCGGGGTTGGTTTTCTTCGGACATGGTGGCAGTTAAGGGTTCACCGAGGTTCGGGATTGAAATAGGGGTAAATTCTCCGCGCAATCGAGTTTCTTGTCCAACCCCGACGATACTGTTTTTTGGCGCTACTTGGCCCTGCTGGTGTGCACGGCGGCACTGTCGTTGCGCGCGCAGACGCCTCCGGCTGCGGTGCTCCCGCCTGCTACGGCGACGCCAGCGGCCGCGACCGAGACGGTGCGTCCGTTGGGGGCGCTGATTCCGTTACCTTTACCGGGTGGACCGCCGGCCGCCGATCAGCCGATCCAACTCGGAGCCCTGCGTGTAGCTGGGGATGTGTTTGACGATACCATGGACCCCACCGGCATGGATGCACCCGAGGCCGAGCGCTCGGAGTCACCTTTTTCCAACGACCTGATCATGGCGGAGACGGTCGATGATAACCTCCTCGACGACATCGGTACGGAGCTGGCGGCGATTAATTCGGTGCCTGCGATGGACGCGGCCGCGGGGGTGAATCGCGTTAACTTGAAGGGCTTCCCCACACCGCGCCAGCGCAACGGTTTCACCCAGATCGGCATGCCCGAGATCCTGAACACCAGCGGTTCGGAATCGATCATGGGCCCGCTCACCCCGGTCGTAGGCCGCGCCGCACCCGGCGGCATTCAAAACACGCTCACCGCGCGGCCCCGCGGTCGGAATTATTCACGATTTGATTTCGCGATGACGAGCCGCGCGACTCAAAGCGCCAGCTTAGATTACAGCGGGCAACTCGTCCCGAAACGCTCCTGGGATCGCGTCGCGCTGGCGTGGGATCAAAAAAGCGGCCCCGAGCCCTACACGTACAGCCGGCACCGCGCTTATGATGCCGCCGTCATCTGGAAATTTAACCGCGCGTGGAGCTCGATGCTCCAATTCGATTACGACGAACGCGCCAGTAACGCCTCCTCCGGCATCCTTGAATATCGGCCCACGGCTGCCGCCAAAATCGTCGAGCCCTACCGGCCTCTCGCCTATTTCAATCTTTACGGCCCCAACGCCGGTTTCCGCAAACGCACCGCCAGCATGGTCATCCAGATCGAGGGCCAACTCGCGCGTAACGTGAGCGTGCGCGCGAGCCTGCAAGCCCTGCAACGCAGTCTCGACCAAGATTCGTGGACCTCCGGTCAGTACTTGCTCGATACGAAAAAAATCGGCGGCACGCGCGAGCCCCAACACACCGAGCAACCCTTCAGCGGTTGGACGGGGCAAGTCGATGTGACCACGCGTTTCCATTTCTGGCGCGCCGACCACAAGATCACCCTCGCGATCGACAGCACGCAGACGGATTACGAACGCGTCCAACGCGCCTTGACCACGGCCGACCGCGCCGCGCAACCGCTCGACATCCGTGTCTTCGATCCCGCCGCGCCCAACTACGACCGCCCGGCGTATTCGACCGCCCGTTATTCTCGTTTCATCACCAACCGCGCCGAGCTCAACACGTACTCCGGAATTTTTCTCAGCGATCGCACGGCCTTCATGAAGGGCCGCCTCGTGATGACCGCCGGCGTGCGCAAAGATTTTGTCACCATCGACGTCACCGACCGCCGCGTCGGCGCCGCACTCCCGCACGTGCGTGACAAGACGAGTCAAATCTCCAGTCACCTCGGCGCTAACTACATCCTCGTGCCCGGCCGCATCCTCACGTTCGCCAACATGAGCACGGCGTTTGAGCCCTCCTCGCGCGTCGATGCACGCACCGGTCGCGTGCAAGGCAACGAGACGACGCTCGGCTACGAACTCGGCGCCAAAGGCTTATTTTTTCAACGCCGCCTCGCGCTCATCGGCATGGGTTTCACGTATTTTAACCAAAATATCTCGCGGCGTAATCCCCGTTACGACGACCCGATTTTTGATGCCAATCAGACCCAGCCGCAGCTCGTCGCCGCGGGCGAGGAACGTTTCATGGGGGGCGCGCTGGAAGGCCGTTTTAAAGTTTCTGAAGTCTGTTCCTTCAGCGGACGGCTCACGTACAACCAGGCGCTCACGACGCGTTCGCCGGATCTGCCCGAGGAGATCGGCCGGGCGCTGACGCGTTTCCCGCGACTCACCGGCAGCCTGAGTGGGCGCTACGCGTTTGGCACGGAAGGCAGGAAAGCGGGCCTGAGTATGGGTGGTGCGCTCACGCACGTGAGCAGCACGGTGGCGAGTTACGAGACGGCCACGCACGCGTATCAACAGTACCCGAGTTACACGTTGGCGAGTCTTAGTCTGAGTTACCGGATGAAACTAGGTAACTACAACCACGGCGTCACGGTGAGTGTGCGCAATGCGCTCGACCGCGACCTGCTCGCTCAAGTCGCCCGCGTCGGCGCCGGCCGCGAGTTCGCGCTCAATTACGGCGTGGGTTGGTGAGGGAGAGAAAGGCTCGTTTTCAGGTTCGGGGGTTTCTGCAAAAACATTTTTGCATAATCGGGTCCAAGGTGTCTGTGTGAGCTTTCTTCTATGCCTAAATCCCGATCTAAGTCTCCGGTGCGCGCGACCGTGCGTGGTATTGCTGATGCGGCGGGCGTGTCGATCGGTTCGGTTTCCTCGGTGTTAAACAATCGTCACGTCGAGCGGCGGATTTCTCCGGCGACGGTCGAAAAAATCCGCGCGGCGGCGGCGGAGTTGGGTTACTTGCCGAATATCAGCGCGCGGCGGTTGCGGAGCGGCGGATCGAGTAAAAACACGGTCGTGTTGGCGTTGATCACTAGTTTTGAGGCGCCGATACCGCTCGTGAAGCAT
>CAJAFD010000042.1 GCA_903938935.1 uncultured Opitutia bacterium | reverse complement strand
CGCGCGCCGCCAATTCACGCTCGGCGCGGATGGCCCGGGCGTGGGCGATGAATTCCTCGGCGATCTCGCGCTCCTCGGGCGACCAGTTCGCGCCCACCGCCGCTTCGCCGCGCTCGTCGGTGCGGATACGAATCACTTCTTCGAGTGGCATTACGAAGACTTTGCCATCGCCGATCTTGCCCGTCTTGGCGGATTTCACGATCGCCTCCACGGCTTTGCCAGCGAGGTCATCGGTGACCGCGATCTCGATTTTAACTTTAGGCAGGAAATCTACGGTGTATTCGCTGCCCCGATAGATCTCGGTGTGGCCCTTCTGACGGCCATAGCCTTTGACCTCGGTGACCGTCATGCCCTCGATGCCGACGGCACTGAGCGCTTCCTTCACTTCATCCAATTTGAACGGTTTGATAATAGCGGTGATGAATTTCATAAGCGTATAAATGGGGGTTGGATTCTTAGTTGATGTAACCTTCTTCGCCGTGATCGGTGATGTCGAGGCCTTGGGACTCGGCTTCGGCGGTGGGACGCAGACCGATCAGAGCCTTCACGAGCATGGCGATCACAAAGGTCGCTACCACGGAGAGTAAGAGCGTAAGAACCACGGCTTTACCTTGGGTAAGCCAGAGACCGCCGTCGGTGACGAGCTTGGCGAGGCCGTTCTTGACGGCAGGCGCGGCGACCAAATTGGCGTTCACTTCTTTAGTAGCGAGGACACCCGTGATGATAGCACCGAGGGTGCCACCGACCGCGTGCACGCCGAAGGTGTCGAGCGCATCGTCGTAGCCGAACATCGCTTTGATCTTGGTCACGAAAACATAGGGCACGACTGCGGCGAGCACACCGATGATCACTGCGCCGGTCGAATCGACGAAGCCGGCGGCTGGCGTGATCACCACGAGACCTGCGACGGCGCCAGAGCACATACCGAGGATCGAGGCGTGGCCGCGGAAGATTTTTTCAATCGCTCCCCAGACAAACGTCGCGACGGCCGCGGCGAGCGTCGTGGTCATGAAAGCGTTGGCTGCGACGCCATCAGCGGCAGCAGCGCTACCGGCGTTAAAGCCATACCAGCCGACCCAGAGCATGCCCGTACCGACCATGCACAACACCATGCTGTGCGGAGCCATCTTTTCCTTACCGAAGCCCAGACGGGGCCCGAGAATCAAGCAAAGGATCAAAGCCGACCAACCCGAGGACATGTGCACCACCGTGCCGCCAGCGAAGTCGATCGCAGCGATTGAAGCATCGCCGTTCCAAACACCGTTCATGTAGCCAGTGACGCCCCAGACCATGTGAGCGAGCGGGAAATAAACCACGAGCATCCAGATCGCCACGAAGAGCATGATCGCGGTGAACTTCATGCGCTCCGCGATCGCCCCGACGATCAGAGCGGGCGTGATGATCGCGAACATCATTTGATACATCGAAAATACGTTTTGGGAGACCCAGTAAGCATAGTCGGTGTTAGGCGCGCTGGTGACACCCTTGAGGAAAAAAAACTCCGAGCCGCCGAGAAACGGACTCCCAAAGCTTTTACCAAAGACGAAACTATAGCCAAAGGCCCACCACATGATCGTAACCATGCCCGTGATACCCAAGCACTGAGCGAGGACGGAGAGCACGTTCTTTTTGCGCACTAAACCACCGTAGAAAAGCGCCAGACCCGGTAGCGTCATGAAGAGCACAAGTGCAGCGCTGGTCATCATCCAAGCATTGTGGCCGGGGCCCGGGGAGCCGACCAAGGGCCCCTTTGCGGGATCGACGTTGGTTACGTAAGCCTCAAGCGCAGCGATGCGTTCTTCGGCCGTCGGCGGAGGCGGTGTGGCGGTCGCGGCGGCGGGCGCTTGAGCCCAGATTGAGCCTGTAACGAGCAGCAATGCTGCCAGTCCAAGTCGGAAGCGAGTCAGGTTAAGGAGGGAGTTCATAGGCAAGTGTCATAGCTAAAGCAGTAGCTGTGCCATGCAGCGGATTCATTCGAAAACAACCGGCTTTCAGAGGGGAAAACCCCTCAGCGCACAAAAAAACCGGCTACCCATGGGCAGCCGGTCAGCAACCTCAAACCGAGGTCAAACGGCGGCTTCACCGCGCTCATCGGTGCGGATGCGGATGATTTCCTCGAGAGGCAGGATAAAAACTTTACCGTCGCCGATCTTGCCGGTCTTGGCGGATTTCACAATCGCATCGACCGCCTTGGCCGCCATGTCGTCGGACACCGCGATTTCAATTTTCACCTTGGGCAGAAAATCGACCGTGTATTCACTGCCGCGATAAATTTCGGTGTGCCCCTTTTGACGCCCGAAGCCTTTGACCTCGGTCACCGTCATCCCCTCGATGCCAGCCTCGGCGAGAGCTTCTTTAACTTCCTCGAGTTTGAACGGCTTGATGATGGCTATGATGAGTTTCATACAAAGAATGATCGGTTTCAGACCATGAGTAAGAGCGATCTGAATGCTGCGCAAGCCGGAGTTACATGACAATTCGAAGACGTAGCAAAACGCCTAGGAAATCACTGCGTAGACCCGCAGAAGTAAGCAGTGCACGGCCGAAGCCGCGCGTTACTCAGGCATCACGGTCGCGATGTGCAGTTCCTTGAGCTGCTTAGCCGTCACCGGCGTCGGGCTCTGCGCCATGAGATCTTGGCCCTTCTGGGTCTTGGGGAAGGCGATCACGTCGCGGATGCTGGTCGTGCCGCAGAGCAACGCCACCATGCGGCGGCGCGCCGTAGGTGAACGCTTTCAACATATACCCAAAGCGGCTTTCGACGACGTCGGCGGGAATTTTCAGGACGTCTTCAAACACTTTTTTCTGCAACGCCGGCTGGTGAATCCGGATCGCGCCACCGCCGAGTTCAATGCCGTTGAGGACGACATCGTAGTGCTGGCCACGGACTTTTTTCGGATCGGTGTCGAGGTACGCCGCATCTTCCGCGACGGGTGCGGTGAACGGATGGTGCGTTGCGACGTAGCGGTTTTCCGCCTCGTCGTAGCTCATCAACGGGAAATCCACGACCCAGAGGAACTGCCAATCATCGGCGCGGATCGTGAGCTTGCCGCGTTTCTGGAGCAGCGCCGCCGCTTCGAGG
>CAJAFD010000041.1 GCA_903938935.1 uncultured Opitutia bacterium | reverse complement strand
GTGCTGGCGTCATAAACTTCGACAAGGGCGACGCCCGTGCCGTTAGCCGCACCGCGGGCTTGCACAGTGTAACTGCCGGCGTTGAGCGTGGCGAGAATGACGGCGTCGCGAGAATTATTCGGCAGCGCGAAGGCTCCGACGCGATTGGTCGCTTGGTTGATCGCCGTCACCCCGGCAGCACCACCCGATTGGGTGCCCCAGTTATCGTTGGTCTGCAGTATTCTTTGATTGGAATCGAGGAGGTCGAGGGTCGGGTCGGCCAAAAAGCCGGTGATGCCGAGGGAGCCGAGGCTGGGGCCGACGACGCGGATCAACATCGGTTTGGTACCGGTGCCGGTGACGACGAAGCCAGCGGTGAGGATATTCGCACCGTTGGCTGCAACGCCGCGCGAGGCGATGTTGGCGAGGCGGGTGGGCGCGGTAGAAAGAGCAAGCAGCGCTGGGTCACTGGTGGCCGTGCCGGCGCTCGTCGAGACGACAACGGTGTAGTTTCCAGCCTGGGCGGTGGTGATATTGCTCAGGTAGAGATTGGGGCCGGTGGCGCCCGTAATGGGCGAACCATTTTGCAACCATTGGTAACTGATCGGCGGAGCGCCGATGGCCTCGACCGAGAAGATGGCACCGGAGCGGGCGGCGATGGCAAGGGGTTGCGGCTGTTTGGTGATGGTGACGTAGCGATAGGTGTAGAGATTATCGCTCAAGCAGGCCGCTGCGACGGCGGTGAGATCCGGTAAAGCAGCGAGCGTTCCGATTCGGGCCGCGACTTGAGAGGGCGTGGAGACGGTGTTGGTCGAAAGCGCGGCGTCTTGCGGGGTGAGAACCGTGGGGCGATCGAGTTGGTAGTAGAGCGCGGCGGTGCGGCCGAGATGGATGAGCTCGGTGTTGCCGGAATTATTGAAAGTGATGAATTCGGCGAGGGCCGTGGGCAGGCCAGCGACTTGGTAACCGCGGCCGATGCCGAGCGAGGCGTTCGAGGTGTCGTTGCTCATGAAGCGCAACACATCGAGTTGCGAAGGCGCCGAGAGACCGGCAGAGGCGCGGAGCCGAGCAAGGAACTTCGCGGCGGGGAGGACGCTGTTGGGGTCGTTAAGGAGGGCGACGGTGGGCGTGGCGCCGTATTTGATCAGATATTCCGGCGAGGTGATGATGGCATTACAGACGTTCGCGAGGCTGGCGCGGGCATTGAAGATCGTCGTGTAATTGGCCGATGTAGGCCATTGCCCCATGAGCAACCAGTAAGCGGAGAGGGCGTTGGCGATGTTGTTAAAATTGGTGTTATTGTAAGCGCCGTTATTGGTGGCGACGGCGATGGCGAACTGGGCACGAGTGATGGCGCGGCTGGCAAACTGCGCTTGGAACGCGGCCAGTTGCACGGCATTGGGCGTGGCGTTGGAAAGATCCGTGGAGGTCTGCAGAATATAGGCCGTGTCGTCCAAGAGCGGATTATTGGGCAGAACCTTGAGCGCGAGATTGGTGGAGACGGCGGTGTTGCCGGTGTTGTCGGTCGCGACGGCGTAAACGGTGAAGTTGCCCGAGGTGGTGCCGGGGAAGTTCGCGGCGAAGAGTGGGCTCGTGGTGCTGGTGGCGAGGAGCGCGCCGTTGGAGTAATACTGGACTTGAGTGATGTTACCGTCGGCGTCGGAGGCCGCAGCGTTGAGCGTGGCGCTTTGGTTAAAGGCGATCGTGGTAGGCGTCGCCGTTATCCGCACGAGCGGCGAGGAACTGGTCGAAGTGGAGATCGCTTGATTAAGAATGGCAGTCGCGGCGGCGTTGCCGGAATTATCGCGCGCGATGGCTTGGACTTCGTAGGTGCCCGCAGTGAGGCCGGCGAAACCGGTAGTAATGCGCCAGATGTTGGTGAGTTGTTGGCGCTCCGCGAAACCGATGCTATTGCGGTTGAGGAAAAACTCCACGGTCGAGACAGAGCCGTCACCATCGGTGGTCGTGATCTGGTAATTGACGGTCGACGAGGTCTGCGCAGAACCAATGACCGTAATCGCCGAGACTACGGGAACGTTGCCCAAGGCGTTAACGAGTTGAACGGTGCGTTTTTCCGTGCTGGTGGTGCTGATGGTGCCGCCGGCGAGACTGGCCGTGGCCGCGATCGTGTAGGTGTCGGCGGTGGCATTGGTGAAAATGCCGCGGTAGGTCGTGGTGGTGCCAACGCGAGTCGCAGTGATCGCCGGAACGGTGCGTCCGCCACTACCGGATACGGTAAATTGAACCGTGGGAGTGAGCGTCTGGTTGGCGAGCGTGACGGTGGATTCCAGATAGACCGGCGCCCCCACAGTGGTGACGGTGCTGTTATCTACGGGTCGGTTGAGCGTGACGACGGGGGCGGCCGTGGCCGTCACCGTGAGGGTGACGATGTTAGAGATGTTCGTGTTGCCGGTGTCGTCAGAGACCGAGACAAATAACCGATACGTACCAGCGGCCGTAGGCGTAAAATTAAACGCAGCGACGCCGCCGTTGGTCGGATTGGCCTGCGCGGCGCCAGAGGTGACGCCGTTGGCGTAAAGCTGAATGGAGGCGACGTTGCCGTCGGTATCGGTGGGCTGCGCGAGGAGTTGGAAGGTGTTGCCTTGCGCGATGGTGGTGCCGCCGTTGGCCGCAACGACGATCGTCGGCGGGGCGCTGGAGGAAGGATTCACCGTGAGATTGACGAGCGCGGATTGCGTCTGGACGCCGGTGTTGTCGCGAGCGATGACGAAGAGTTGGAGCGGGTAGGCGTTATTGGCGTTCGGCGTGACGGCCGTGTAATCAAACGTGCCGAAATTATAAACGAGTCGGTAAAGGTTGCCCGTGGTGGTCTCGCGCACGCCGGCGCCGGCGCGGGTGACGTTGACGCCGTCGGTGAGGAAAAACTCTACGCTCGCGATGGTGAAGTTCGTATTTCCGGGCGCGACTGTAGCCACGAGGTTGGCGGTCGAGAGGGTTTGCAGGCCCAAGCTGGGGATGGGATTGACGGCGACGCCAGACACAACCGGCGGCGGCGTGGTCAGCGTGGCGACGTTAACGTAGGTCGCGCTGGACGTGGTGCTGAGGGAATTGGTGTCGGTGACGCGCGCGGTGACTTGAGCGACGCCGAGTTGAGCTGTGGTCGGCGTCCAAAGCAGCGAGTATGAGCTGCCGTTGGCGACGGTCGGCGAGGTGCGACTGCCGACGAGATTACCGCCGACAAAAAATTCGACGAGGAGCACGGTGGCGCCACTACCGCCCGTCGCGGTCGCAGTGAGCGTGAGTGGGGTACCCGGTGTCGCTCGCGTGGGTGCGACCACGGTGCCGGTCGGCGCCGTCAACGCGACAGTAGGATTGGAGAAAGCGGCGGTAACCGTGGCGGCGTTTGAAATCTTGGTATTGCCACGATCATCGGTGGCGATCGCTTCGATGCTGTAAGAACCCTGCGTCGCTGGGGTAAACGAGCCCGTGTAGGGCGAGGCGGTCACGGGATTACCGATGGCCGCGCCGTTCGCGTAGAATTGAACACTCGCGATGCTGCCACCGACGGCTTGAGCCGTAGCCGCGAGACTGACCGCAGAGCCGGGAATGGCCGTGGCGCCGTTGGCGGGGTTAATCAGCAAAACCGTGGGAGCCTGGCCCACGGCGGAAGTGACCGTGAGCGTGGTCTGGGCGTCGCGCGTGAGGCCAGCATTATCCGTGGCGCGAGCGAGCAACACGTAGGAACCGGTGGTCGAGGGCGCGACGTATTTGTAGACGTAGGGCGCGGCAGTTTTTTCGTCCACCTTGGCGCCGTCGATATAGAATTCCACTTTCACGATCGCCCGGCCGGTGCTGGGTGTAACGGTCGCGAGCGCATAACGCGTCGCGCCCGAGGGCAACGTCGTCGCGGGCGTCGTGCCCGGCGAGAGGCTCAAACTGATCGTCGGTGCGGCAGGGTCGGCGACGGTGACCGTGTTGGTCGAAGACGTGACCACCGTACCGAGCGAATCCGTGGCGCGAGCCGTGATGGCATACGAGCCGGCCGCGCTCGGCGTCCATGTGGACGTATAAGGCGAAGAAGTAATGGCGGAGCCGATGATATCGCCGTTAGCATAAAACGCGACCTGACTGATCGTCGCGCCCGTGCCCGCCGTGGCCGTAGCGGAGAGCGTCACCGGCGAGCTGACATTGGCCGTGGAATTATTTGTCGGCGCCGTGAGACTGACCGTGGAGGACGTGGCAACCGTGACCGTCACGACGGAGGACGTGACCGTGACGTTGTTGGTGTCGAGCACCTTCGCCGTGAGGGAATAATTACCTGAGCTCGTGGGCGTCCAACTAATGCTGTAAGGCGAGCTCGTGACCGTGCCGATGACCGTGGTGCCTTGTAAAAATTGCACCTGAGCGACCGTCGCACCGGTGCCAGCCGTCGCCGTGGCCGTAACCGTGGTCGCCGAATTAAGCGGCAGCACCGCACCGAGGGCCGGCGCTGAAATCGAAACGGTTGGCGCAGCTGCGCTCACGGTGACATTTACCGTCGAAGAAGTGACCGTCGTACCAGCCGAATCTGTAGCCCGCGCCGTCAACGCCACCGTGCCCACGGCACTCGGCGTCCACGTCGTAGTATAGGGCGAGGAAGTAACCGCGGAACCGACTTGCGTGCCATTCGCGTAAAACGCCACTTGGCTGATCGTCGCACCGCTCATCGGCGTCGCACTCGCGGTGAGCGTTACGGCAGAACCCACGCTTGCACTCGAGCCACTCGAAGGTGCGGTCAAGTACACCGCCGTGGGTGTCACGGCCGTGACCACAATGCCACTCGATGTGACCGTAGTCCCAGTGGAATCGATTACTTTAGCCGTAAGCGTAAAATTTCCTGCCGATGACGGAGTCCAAGAGACTGTGTACGGTGAACTCGAAACCGTACCGATAATCGTCGTGCCACCGACCAGAAACTGCACCTGCGCGACGGTGACGCCGCTATCAGTAGCCGGCACAGCGGTGATAGTGACGGACGAGCCCACGTTCACGACGGAACCTACCGTGGGCGCTGTGATCGAGATCGTGGTCGCGGCGTGCGCGATACCCACGGCCAGCAACGCCAATGCGGCGGTCAACCAACGGCGGAAAAACGCAGCAGCGGCGGACAGCGCGCCGCACAGCGGGCGCCCTACCTCGGATGAAGTCGTGGTCATGGGCTAGTCTCCGGGGGTTAAATTATTTGTTGCCGTCGCGCGTGCGGCCTTCGGCGCTGGCAGGCGTCACGATGGTCGGATTTTGGAAGAGCGAATTGGCGGGCGTACTCTTGAGGTTCTGCTTTTTCGGCGAACCACCAGGGCTGACGAGATTGGCGGTGACGAAGATGAGCAAGTTGCGCTTCTGCGAGCTTTCGCCCTTAGAGCGGAACAGGCGCCCGACGAGCGGGATGTCGCCGAAGAACGGAATCTTGTCGTTCACCTTCTTCACTTCCTCGCGGGTGAGGCCGCCCATGACGAGCGTGGCGCCGTCCCAGATCGTGACCTTGGTCGTGATCTCGCGCACCGAGAAGATCGGCTGATAAAAACCCGGCGGCACCGTCACCGTGGTGCCTGAAGAAATCGCGATGCTGGGGCCGCCGTATTCGACGAAGCCTTCGAACTCGGTGACTTTAGGATTCAGATCGAGGCTGATGGAATAGTCATCTTCTTCGACGGTGGGCGTGACCTTCATTTCGACGCCGACGTTGCGCGAGGTGAACTGTTGGGGCGTGCCCGCGGTGATCGTGACGCCCGCGCCGCCCGTGCCTGTGCCGCTGGAGGAACCGACTTGGCTTTGGATTTCACCGTAGCTTTGCGGATAACGCATTTCCTGAGCGACGATGATGTTGGCGGGATTACCAGAAAGAACGGTGACCTTGGGCGAGCTGAGAAGATCGCTGCCTTGTTTTTGGGAGAGCGCACGGATCGCTGCGGTGACATCAAATTCACCCACGAAGCCGGTGATGTTGGCCAGCGCCGCAGCGGTCGAACCCAGCGAAACGCCACCGGGAATCGTAGAAGGTGCAATGGGGACGGTCAGATTGGGACCACCGCTGGCGGCGGTAGAACTGATCGTAAGCGCGTTGCCGTTGGAGGTGCTTGGAAATGCGCCGGCGAGCGAGCGATTCACGCTTTCCGTGGCGTAGGTTTCGCGCGGAGTGAAAACTTGGCGACCGTTGCTATCGAGAATCGGGGCACCCGTGGTGGGATTGACCTGCGCGACACCGCGGCGGGACATGTTCCATTTGACGCCGAGTTCCTCGAGGGCGCCTTCCTGGACTTCCATGAACTTCGACTCGATCTCGACTTGGCGGACGTCGTTGTAACGGGAGAGGATGTTGCGGATGCGTTCGACGTTGCGCGCGGTCTGCGTGACGATGATCGCGGAGCCATCGTAGGCGAGGCTGCTGCCCTCGACCGTGAAACTCACGCCTGCTTGTTGGAGGAAGCTCTTCATGGAGCCGGCTTCACCGCCGGTGACCGTCACGCCTTCGGTGGGCGTCTCGGTTTTGCCGGTGCCGCCGATGCCGGTCATGCGCAGGACGGTGGCGCGGGTGATGGGGAAAAAGGCGGTCTCAAGGTTGCTCGTTTCACCACCGGGGCGCACGACGACGGCGTCGGCTTGGACTTCATATTGGTAGCCGGCGGACTCGGTGACGAAGTCGAGGATGCGTTTGAGCGAGGCGTTGCGGAGCGTGAGGGTGACCGACGGAGTTTTGTTGGACGGATCGATGAGGACGATGTTGGCGCCTTTGTTGCCGATGCCGGTGGTGTCGTATTCTTCGGAGGCGGCGCTCAATGCGGCGACGACTTGGCCGATCTCGGCGCGGGTGAAACTGACGTTGGGCAGAACGATGTCGTTGAGTTTTTTCTGGAGCGGGGCGGTCGCGGCCGTGGCGGCATCGTCGCGGGTGCGCTCTTGGTAAATGCCGGGGCGCTGCCAGCCCTTGGCTACTTCTTCGAGAAGTTGGGTGCGGGTTTTCTCGCGGTTGAGGGCGCCGGTCTCGGCTTTTTCTTGGGCGATACGAAGGAGAAAACCTTTGGCGACGGTGTTGTCAGGGGATTGGGCTTCGACCGCGCGGAAGGTGCTTTGAGCGCCGTCGATGTCGCCGGCGACGTATTGGGCGCGACCTTTGGCGATGAGGTCGTTGGTGGCGGCGCGTTCGGCGAGGAAGGAAGCGTCCACACCGGCGATCGCGGAAGAAGTGGACGGACGGGCGGCGCTGGAGTCGGCGCGCTCGAGTTGGCGATTCAGACTGGCTAGGCGGGTGTTGCCGGGTTCGAGCTCGGTCGCGCGGGCGAGCGAAGCGCGGGCGCCGGTGGCGTCAGCTTGGGCGAGTTGAGCTTGGGCTTGGTCGAGGAGAATGGCGGCTTGGTCACGCTTGAGTTCGGCGATGGTTTTTTGCGTGAGGGCATTGGTCGGGAGCTCGGCTTGGGCGACTTGGAGCGTGGCGAGGGCTTCGGCGTACTGGCCACTGGCGGCCTGGGTGCGGGCGGTGGCGCGCTGGGTGGTGGCGTTGGCGAGAGCGGTCTTGATGCGGGCGGATTCAGCCGCGACGAGGGCGTCGGCCTCGGCTTCGGCGGAGGCGGTTTGCGCGACGAGTTGACCCATCGGCAGTGCGAGGGTCAGCGCGAGGGCGGTGACGAACAGGCAGAGGAGCGACGGGGCGAGGGACTTGGATTTCATGGCAGGAAAAAGCGATTAGGGTGAAAGCGGAGCGGTTTCGGTGGGGTCGAAGCGAAGCGGAAGCGTGCGGCGCACGGGCGCGGCGAGATCAGGGTCGGTCTTCGTGACCTCGATGGTCGCCGGATCGATGGCGATGCGCTCGATGCGGTAGGTCGTGGCACCGAATTTGACGGTATCACCGGCGAGGACTTCGCGCGGGGCGGATTCGCCCTCGAGGGCGACGAGGCCGAAGACGTTGCCCGTGAACTGGCGTTCGCGCTGCGTGAGCATGAGATCGCGTTGAGCGCGCAGGTCGTGAATCGTGGCCGTGGCAACGCGTTGATTGAAGCTCGTGCTTTCGGGGATCACGATGGCCTCGGCGCGGACGTTGAAGGCTTTGATTTCGAGAGCGAGATCGGCGACGCGGTGTCCGGCAGAAGCGAGAAACACCTCGCCCGTGCGCCGGTTCTCAAAAATGCCCCGGGCCGCCCCGACCCCGCCGACATATCCGATCAGTTGTAAGCGAAACGGCTCAGGCCGCACGCTCACGAGTTCGAGGCCAAAGGGCGCCTCGGCGGCTTCATCGCCGGTGAGCGGCGCTGACACCGCGAATTGGCGGGTGCGGGTGTTGTAGAAAATCTCCGGCGGAGTAAACAGATCGTACAACCAATCACGTCCGCGCGCCAAAGCGCTGGGAGCCTCCCAAACGGTGTTTTTCACCACGGGCGCATCGACGCCGACCGGCACGTAGGGCGCGGCCGTGAGCGCAGGTTGACTGAGCGTCGCCGTGGATTGCGCACGCCAAGCCAGCCCGCCAAAGACCGCCGTCGAGACCACGAGCAACGAGGTCGCAACGATCAAAAGGGTTTTAGGTGAAGGCGACGCGCTCATGGGGTGGCCGCCACAACGGCGTTAACGGGCGCGAGCTCGACGTACTCGACGGTGACGGTGAATTTGGAAATCGATTTGGCGACGAGGGGCGCGATCGTCGCCACCGGTTTAGCGGCTTTGGCGACCGGCGCGGAGAGCACGATGGAAACGGCGGGCGCGGCGGGTTGAGACGGCGCCGCCGCCGCGTCTTCCGCGGGCGCAGCTACAATGTCTTCGCCGGCGGCGGGTTCGACTTCGACCGAGCGCACGATGATCGGAAGTTCAAAACTGGCGAGTTGGTTGAGCAACGCGCGTAAAGCGGCGGTTTGGCCCGTGAAAATCAGGCGAAAACCGGAGACTTCCACGAGACCCGGCGCCTGCGCGGAGAGGCGCGCGTCGAGGTCGAAATAATCCGGCGAGAGCGTGGTGGAACTTTCCAAGGGCGCGGGCGGAGCGGCGGCAGGATCAGCGGCGGCGGCGACGAGGGCTTCGTTGCGCGCTTTGCGCTCGTCGGCGTGGAGCGGACGTTCGCGTTGGACGGCGAGGAGCGCGCGGGGCCGCGCCGCGAGGAGCGCATCGACGAGGTAATTCGCGACGAGGCGCTGGCGAAACACAGGCTCGATGAGCGCGGTTTCAGGACCTTCGTTGGCGTACAACGAAAACCCAAAATGCGCCGCACCCGGGCCGATGAGCACCCCTTGTTTTTGCGCCAAGGCGCGCGACTTCGACACAAAGGTCGCGAGATCAAAAAAAGCATCGGTGCGCATCGCGGGCGGCTTGGTGGCGATGAGACGCGCAGCCGCGGGGCCGCGCCCCCGCAGCTCGGACTGCATGGTCGCGAGGGCGCCTTGGGCGCGCTTGAGATCGGCCTCGATCAACGCCGCGGTTTCACGCGAAGGCGCGGGCGCGGCGTCGGCGACGGCTTGAATTTGAGCGCGGACGCGGACGAGTTTTTGTTCGGCCACGCGGACGGCGGACGCGCGCTCCCAGATGCACCACGCTTCACCGGCGGCGAGCAGCCCAAGGAGCGCGAGGGCGAGGTTGAAAAAATCGAGTTTCTTGAACGACATGGCGAGGACGTCCGGGCTTAAAGGGGGCGGCGTGCGTTCACGACGAGCGTGAAATCAAAACGCAAGAGTCCGGGTTGTTTGGTGTCGAAGCGTTCGTTTTCGACGGCGGTGATGAAGGGCGATTCAGTAAAGCCCGCGATGAGTTTTTTAACGCGCTCGTTGGATTCCTGGCTGACTTCGGAGACCGGATTGGCGACATCCAGCAAGCGGCCGGAAAGCGTTAGCTTGAGCGCGGGGGCGGGCGCAGGCGCGGCAGGATCAGCGGCGGGAGCGGCGCTGGCATCGAGCGGAGCGGAAGGCACGATTTGAATGCGTTCGAGCCAGACGTCGCCGACTTTCGCGAGGCGAGCTTGAGTGTCGGCGAGGAAATCGAGCCAGTTGGCTTTGGTGGCGACGAGGCCTTCGAGGGCGGAGATTTGTTTCTTCGCGGCTTCGATCTGCGCCACGTTTTCGTTATTGCGCGCTTCGAGGGAGCGCAGGGGCCGGAGTTGACTTTCGGCTTGGGCGACGAGCGCCTCGGCGCCGGTCGCGCGGTGGTGCAAATAAAAGATAGGCGGGAGCAACGCGGCAACCGCAAGTACGGCGGCGGCGAGGTAGCGCGGTTGGCGTTTGCGAAACGCGAGAGCCTCGGTGATCGCGGGCGGCAGAAGCGTGACGTCGGCGACGGGCTGCACGAGCGACACGGCGAGACCGACGAGTTCGGCTAATT
>CAJAFD010000040.1 GCA_903938935.1 uncultured Opitutia bacterium | reverse complement strand
CACGAATCTGCTGCATCGCGCGATCGAACACGCGGCGACGACCGCGCGTTTCAATGTTTTCTTTGGTCAAGGCCGTGACAGCTACGACGACCGTGGCCGCGTGGCGCACGAGAGTGTTTTCAATCGCAACGACGGCCAATTCCGTTGTCCGTCCTCCCAGCAAGGTTACTCGCCGTTCACGACGTGGACGCGCGGTGCCGCCTGGATCATCACGGGCTACGCCGAGCAATTGGAGTTTCTCGACACCGTGAAAGGCTCCGACCTCGATGCCGTTGGTGGCCGGCGTGCGGTCACCGATCTCTTTTTGGAAACGGCTAAGGCCACGAGCGATTACTACATCGACGGATATTCTGCGAAAGACGGCATTCCTTACTGGGACAGTGCCGCGCTTAACACGCACAAACTCGGTGATTTCACCAAACGCGCCGCCGATCCGTTCAACGCCCACGAGCCGGTCGACAGTTCCGCTGCCGCCATCGCCGCACAAGGCATGCTCCGTCTCGGCCGCTGGCTCGATGCGAATGGCGAAAAAGCCGCCGGTAAAAAATATTTCCAAGCTGGTCTCACGATCGCCGACACGCTCTTCGCCGAGCCGTATCTTTCCACCGACAAAAAACACCAAGGTCTCCTCTTGCACAGTGTTTATCACCGCCCGAACGGCTGGGATCACGTGCCGAAGGGTCAGAAAGTACCGTGCGGCGAATCGTCGATGTGGGGCGATTACCACGCGATGGAGCTCGCGCTGCTCATCCAGCGGTTGTCGGAAAATAAATATTACACATTCTTTTAATCTCCCGGTGCAGGCCTCGCTGTTAGCGGCGCAGGCCAACTTATGTTTCGAGACCGCGGTAATCAGCCGCGGTCTTTTTATTTTTGGATACATACAACCTTTGCGCGTTGCGGGCTGAAATCCTGTGCGCAGTATTATCCGTTGCATGGCCCACGCCGCATTCACTTCTGCTGATTCTGATTTAGTTCCGGTTTTCCAGGCTCGGGCATTGGCCAAAACTTATGGCGAAGGCGAAGCGATGGTGCGCGCATTGGCCGGAGTGGATCTGGAGTGTCGCGCGGGAGAATTGGTCGTCGTGCTCGGAGCTTCTGGCAGCGGCAAATCTACCCTACTGAATTTATTGGGCGGGCTCGATACGCCCACGAGCGGCAGTTTATTTTATCGCGGCTGGGATCTGGGTGGCGCTGATGAAGCGGGTTTGACGCGTTATCGGCGCGAAGCGGTGGGCTTTGTTTTTCAATTTTATAATCTGATCCCGAGCCTGACGGCTCGCGAGAACGTCGCGCTGATCACTGAGATCGCCGCCGATCCGATGACGCCAGAAGAAGCGCTTCACATGGTGGGGCTCGGGTCCCGCATGGATCATTTTCCCGCGCAACTTTCCGGCGGCGAACAACAACGGGTCGCGATCGCTCGTGCCATCGCGAAGCGCCCCGCCGTCCTCATGTGCGATGAGCCCACGGGAGCGCTTGATGTGAGCACCGGGAAGGCAGTTCTTGAAGCGATCGAGCGGATCAATCGCGAACTCGGCACGCTCACGTTGATCATTACGCATAATTCCGTGATGGCTGAAATGGCGGATCGCGTCCTCACGCTCTCCGACGGTCATATCACAGGCGAAAAACATAATCGTACGCGCGCCGCCGCCAGCACGCTGGCGTGGTAAAGCGTTCGCGGATCCGTCATGTCGCTGCTGGATCTTAAATTAATCCGCGATCTCCGCGCCTTGAAATCGCAAGCGGCGGCTGTCGCCATCGTCATGGCTTGCGGTTTGGCGATGATGATCATGACGCGCAGCCTCATCGTTTCGTTGGAGACGACACGCGATGCTTATTACCGCGACAATCATTTCGCGCAAATTTTCTCCCGCCTCAAACGTGCGCCCAATTCCGTCGCGGCCCAACTCACCGCGATTCCCGGTGTCGCCTCGGTACAGACCGGTATCGCGTTATCGGTTACATTGGATTTGCCCGGCGTGATTGAACCCGCGACGGGGCTTATCCAATCACTCCCCGAGCAAGGCGAACTCACGTTGAATCGGCTGCATCTCCGCGCTGGACGTATTCTAGTAGGGCGTGAATCGACGGGTGAAATTTTAGTCGGAGAGGCTTTTGCGCAGGCGAATCAGCTCAAGCCCGGAGACGAGATGGCGGCGGTGCTTTATGGTCGGCGGCAACAGTTCCGCATCGCGGGCATCGTGCTTTCGCCGGAATTTATTTTTGAAGCTCCGCCTGGTTCCGCGTTGCCCAACAATAAAACGTACGGAGTTTTTTGGATGCCGTACAAGGAGCTCGCGCGGGCCAGTAATCTCGATGGAGCGTTCAATCAACTTTCCTTGCGCCTGGTGCCGGGAGCGTCTGAGCCGGCGGTGATCGCGGCGGTCGATGACATCTTGCGGCCTTACGGCGGCCGCGGTGCTTATGGTCGTACTTCGCATCCTTCCCACACGCGCTTGCGCGATGAAATCAATATTCTCAACGGACTCTCCATCGGGTTTCCGCTAGTTTTTCTCAGTGTCGCGGCCTTCATGACGAATGCGGTCATGAGCCGGCAGATCACGTTGCAACGTGAACAGATCGCGATCTTGAAGGCTTTTGGTTTTTCTAACGGCGAGATCGGCCGGCACTACCTTAAATTTTCCATCGTGATCGTCGCCAGCGGCACAGCGCTCGGGGTTTTAGGCGGAGTATTTTTGGGGGAACGTTTGGTGGATTTATACCATGTTTTCTTCCGGTTTCCGGCGCTGAAATTCCAACTCGCATCGACCGTCGTGGTCTTGGCGGTTTTCGTGAGTTCGATTGCGGCGATCATCGGTGTCGCGGGCTCGGTGCGGGCGGCGGTGCGACTGCCGCCGGCGGAGGCGATGCGGCCTGAGCCGCCGTCGAGCTACCGACCCGCGCTGGTGGAGCGTTTGGGTTTTGGCCGGCTGTTTACGGTGACGTTTCGGATGGCGTTGAGAAACATCGAACGCCGGCCGGTGCGTGCGTCGCTCACGGTGGGTGCGTTGGCTTTGGCGACAGGAATTTTGATCGTACCTAATGCGTTTCGCGACGGCATCGGTCACGTGCTCGATTATCAGTGGGATTTGATTCAGCGGCAGACGGTGCTGGTCTCGCTCATTGAGCCGAGTCCGGCGCGCACGTTGGCAGATTTCACGGCGTTGCCGGGGGTGATTTTGGCGGAGCCGGTGTGCGGGGCGGCGGTGGAGTTGCGCGCGGGAAATCAATTTCGACGCTTAAGCATCACGGGTTTGCCGGCGCAGGCGGAGTTGTATCGCGTGATGGATAGCAACGGGCGTCAGATCACTCTGCCGCCGGAGGGAATCGTTATCTCTAAAAAGTTGGCGGAAGTTCTCGGCGTAAAAATCGGTGAAACGCTTTTTGTCCGCGGATTGGAGGGTAAGCGGGTGGAATTTTCGGTGCCGGTGGCCGGATTATCCGAGGATTTTGCGGGGACGGCGGCGTATATGGAAATCGGGGCGTTGAGTCGTCATCTGGGTGAAGGCGATCGGATCAATGCGGCTTATCTGACGGTGGGCGCTGGGCAATGGAATGAATTTTTGCGCGCGATGAAGGCTTCGCCGCGCGCCGGCAGTGTGGTCGTGAAAAATAAAATCCGGCAGGGATTTCGTGAGACGACGGCCAAGAGCATCGGTCTGTTGCAGCAAATTTATCTGACCTTTGCCGCTGTGGTGGCGTTTGGTATCGTTTACAACAGCGCGCGGATTTCGCTTAGTGAACGTCAGCGCGAACTCGCGACCTTGCGGGTGATCGGATTTACGCGTGGCGAAGTGGCGACGGTTTTGGTGGGTGAGTTGGTGATGCTCACGTTGATCGCGTTGCCTTGTGGTTTGTTGATCGGTTCGGGTTTTGCGCGCGTGATTTTGATGACGGTGAACACGGAGTTTGTGCGTTTGCCGTTGATTCTCACGGCGCAGAACTACGCGTTTGCGGTGTTGGTCGTGGCGGTAGCTTCGGTGGTCTCGGCGTTGCTCGCTTGCCGGCGGCTTGATCAATTGGATTTGGTGGGTGTGCTGAAGGCCCGCGATTAATTTTTATTTCTTACCTATTTTATTATGAAAGCATCTTCGTCTTCGCGGGTTGAACCTGGGGTTAAGAATAAAAAAAGTTCTGAGACACGGCGCTGGTCGCGCTGGTTGCCGTGGATCGTGGGCAGCGGATTGTTGGCGCTCATCGTGGTGGGGTTGTTGCCGAAGCCCTTGCCGGCAGAGATCGCGGTGGTGGCGCGCGGTGATTTGCGGGTGACGGTTAATGAGGAGGGAATGACGCGGGTAAAAAATCGGTATATAATCGCGAGCCCTGTAGCGGGACAGTTGCGGCGGATTGATTGGAAGCCTGGTGCGGTGGTGGAGGCGGGTAAGACGGTGCTCGCGGTCTTGGAATCGGGCGGCGCGGATATTTTGGATGCGCGCAGTCTCGTGCAGGCCGAGGCGCGGGTGCGGGCTGCGGAAGCGGCGGTCGCGCAGGCTGTCGCCCAACGGGCGCGTGCGGTCGCGAATGCGAATTTGCAGCGCGAGGATTTCGCGCGGCAGAAGCTGTTGTTCGCTAGCGGGGCGTTGTCGCGGCAGGAATTTGACGCGGCGGAAACGCGAGTCACGACGACTGCGCAAGAGGCCCGGGCGGCGGAGTTTGCTGGGCAGATCGCGGAGTTTGAAGCGGCGCAGGCGCGGGCCTTATTATTGCGCGGACAACCCGCGGGTGCCGGGGCGCGGGGTGAGCCTTTGGTGATTTTATCGCCCGTGAGTGGGCGGGTCTTGCGAGTGATGCAGGAGAGCGAGCGACTCGTGCCGGCGGGATTTGCGTTATTAGAAGTGGGTGATCCGACCGATCTTGAGGCGCGCATCGAGGTGCTTTCGCGGGACGGGGTGGCGATTCAACCCGGCGCGCGGGTGCAGCTTGAACAATGGGGCGGGCCGGTGGCGTTGAACGCGCGGGTGCGCGTGGTGGAGCCTTCGGCGTTTACCAAAGTCTCGGCGTTGGGGGTCGAAGAACAACGCGTTTATGTGATCGTTGATTTTACCGATCCGCTCGAGGTGCGGCGGTCGCTGGGTGATAATTATCGGGTCGAGGCGCGGATTGAAACGTGGTCGGGACAAAACATTTTAAAGGTGCCGGCGGGTGCGTTGTTTCAACGCGGCGCGCAGTGGCAGACGTACGTGGTGGAGGGCAAGCGGGCGGTGTTGCGCACGGTGCGGGTGGGTCGCAGCAGTGGCCGGGAGACGGAAATTTTGGAAGGTTTAACTGAGGGGCAAAACGTGGTGATTTATCCAGGAGATCAGATCGCCGACGGTTCGCGGATTAACTCGATCGTGGTGGCGTATTGAGATTAGCCCTACGCTCCCCCGCCCTACCCACTATTTCGCGACGCGATGCGCGCGGTTGAGTTGAGCTCCGTGATTTAGGGGAATAGCCAAGTGGCGAGCCACGAATCACCGTCGCGCACAAATACGCGGCGGTCGTGATGGCGGAAAGGGCGTTCTTGCCAGAATTCGATTTTCTCTGGCACGACGCGGTATCCATTCCAGTAGGACGGGCGCGGTACTTTGCTGAGGCCAAATCGGAGGGTGTTGAGCGCGACCGCTTGTTCGAGTTCGAAGCGATTGTGCATGGGTTGAGATTGGCGCGAGGCCCAAGCGCCGACCTGACTCAGTCGTGGACGGGTCGCAAAATACGCATCGGCTTCGGTTGCGGTGGTGACTTCGATCGTGCCTTCGATGCGGATTTGGCGTTCGAGTTTTGCCCAATGAAAGCACAGCGCAGCGCGAGGATTGGTGGCGAGATCGCGGCCCTTGGGACTGGTGGTGTGGGTGTAAAAAACAAATCCATGTGCGTCGGCGTGTTTCAGTAGGACCATGCGAACGGCGGGTCGGCCCGTGGCGTCGGCGGTCACGACGGCCATGGCGGTGGGATCGGCCGGTTCGTGTTTATGCGCGTGGGCGAGCCAAGTTTGAAATAGAATAAAAGGATCGGTCGTGGCGTCCATGCGGGTTAGTTTGCTGGGTTTGGGCCGAGGTGGCTCGGCGGGTATTGGCGAAGGCTGGGCATAGATTGGCGATTAAGGTTAATGGGTTGAGATGGCTTTTGACTTGGCGCGGATGTGTGGCGGGCGTTGGTTCGCTGCGCGATGTCACGACATGTTGAAACGATTGCTGCTTTAGCTACGCCGGTGGGCACTGCCGCGATTGCGTTGGTGCGGGTGAGTGGGACGGAGGCGGGGCGGGTGGCGCGGGAGATTTTCGGCGTCGTGCCGCAGGCGCGTCGGGTGCGTCATGGAGATTATCGGGATCGTGCGGGGGTGGTGTTGGATGATGTGGTGTGGGTGTTTTTTGCGGGGCCAGGGAGTTACACGGGCGAGGATACGTTGGAAATTTCCTGCCACGGTAATCCTTACGTGGCGCAGCGGGTCTTGGAGGATTTGTTGGCGCGGGGGTGTCGTGCGGCGGAGCCGGGCGAATTCACGCAACGGGCTTTTCTGGGCGGTAAAATGGATTTATCTCAAGCTGAGGCGGTTATGGACTTAATCCAGGCGCGCAGCGAACGGGCTTTGGTGGCGGCTAATCGACAATTACGGGGCTCTTTAGGGCGGCAGATGGCGGTATTGATTGACGCGCTGTTGCTCGGATTAGCCCGCGTGGAGGCATATATTGATTTTCCGGATGAGGATTTGCCGCCGGAGGATCGGGCGGTGGTGGCGGCGCAGGTGGCGGACGTTCTACGTGGAACGGAGCGCTTGTTGGCGACGAGTCACTACGGCGAGGTCTTGCGGCATGGGATTAAGACCGTGATTATCGGCGAACCTAATGCTGGAAAGAGTTCATTGTTAAATTGTTTGGTGGGACGCGATCGGGCGATTGTGAGCCCAGAACCAGGGACGACGCGTGATTTTATCGAGGAAGTCGTGAATATCGGCCCGCATTGCCTTCGTTTGATTGATACGGCGGGTTTGAATCCTGCGCCCGGGGTGGTGGAAAAACTCGGCATTGAAAAAACCTTCGAAATCGCAGGTGAGGCGGATCTTTTTATGGTGGTGATGGCGGTTAACTCCCCTACTCTCTTGCTGGATAATATTTTAAGAGAAAAACTCCGGCCTGAAAACACCTTGGTGGTGTGGAATAAAATCGATGTAGCGCCTGCGCCCGTTTTGGCGGATAGCTGGAAGGGTTTATCTACGATCGAGGTTTCGGCGGTGACGGGATCGGGTCTAGAGGGATTACGCACGAAGATCATCGCGTTGGCCGATGGCCTGACGCCCGCGGTCGGCGAGGATGTGGTGGCAATCAACGCTCGTCATGCGCAAGCGCTCAAACAGGCCCGGGCCGATCTCGCGGCGGCGGCGGAAAAACTCGTCGCGGGCGAAGCGGCTGAGTTGTTGGCCAGTGACTTGAGGGGCGCTTTGGCGGCGCTGGGCGAGATATCCGGCAAGGTGGATAACGAGCGGATGCTGGACGCTTTGTTCGCCAATTTCTGCATCGGTAAATAAGGTTTTATTTTTGTATTATAATGATTTACAATAAGATACCGTTCGATGTGATTGTGTGTGGCGCGGGTCATGCCGGCGTGGAAGCGGCGCTCGCGGCGGCGCGCATGGGGGCCGCTACCCTACTCCTCACGGGCAACATCGATACCATCGCCCAGATGAGTTGTAATCCCGCGATCGGTGGTCAGGCCAAGGGGCAGATGGTGCGTGAGATCGATGCCTTGGGTGGCGAGATGGCGATCAACACCGACGTCACTGGGATACAATTTCGGTTATTAAACGAGTCGAAAGGCGCCGCCGTGCAGTCGCCCCGCGCCCAATGTGATAAAAAGGCTTATCAGTTTCGGCTAAAGCACACCTTAGAGCTACAAGCCAACCTGCGGGTGTTTCAGGCAACCGTGACCGAGTTGGTCTACGAGGCCGGCAAAGTTGTCGGCTGCCGCACGAATTTAGATATCGAATTCCGCGGGCAAACGGTCGTCGTGACCACCGGGACGTTCTTGCGCGGGCTCATGCATATCGGCCAAAACAAGAATGAAGGCGGTCGACTCGGGGATTTCAGCGCAAAAACGCTGTCGGCGAGCTTTTTGCAGGCGGGAATTGAGCTGCAGCGGCTTAAAACCGGTACGCCACCCCGTTTATTGGGCCGTAGCTTGGATTTTACCCGGATGCAGGAGCAAAAAGGCGACGAGCGCCCCACTCTCTTTGCCTTTCATGATACGCGCGACCCACAGGATTTGTTCCACGTGGAACAAACGGGTGAACGCCGCCTGGGTTGGCAGCCCGGTTGTGAACAAGTCTCGTGTTGGATGACTCACACGACGGCGGAAACGGCCGATATCGTGCGCCGTAATCTCAGTAAATCGGCGATGTACAGCGGCGAAATCGAAGGCGTCGGCCCTCGGTATTGTCCCAGTATCGAGGATAAGTTTGTGCGCTTCGCGGATAAACTGCGGCATTTGCTTTTTCTCGAGCCTGAGGGTCGCTCGACCAACGAATTTTATGTGAATGGTTTGTCAACAAGTCTGCCGTTCGAGGTTCAGTTGGAGATGGTTCAAAGTATCCCGGGCTTGGAGCGCGCGGAATTATTGCGGCCGGCTTATGCGGTAGAATATGATTTTGCCCCGCCGACCCAGTTGTTTCCCTCGCTCGAATCCAAGAAGGTCGAAAATCTCTTTTTCGCCGGTCAGATTAATGGGACTTCGGGTTACGAAGAAGCGGCGGCGCAGGGTTTGGTGGCGGGCGTCAATGCCGTGCAAAAGGCGAGGGGAGGGCAACCGCTGGTGATGCAGCGCCATGAGAGCTACATTGGGGTGTTGATCGACGATCTTGTAACTAAGGGCACGAATGAGCCTTATCGCATGTTTACGAGTCGGGCGGAGCACCGGTTGTTGTTTAACCATAGCAGCGCAGAGTTGCGGTTGGGGCACCATGCGAAGGAGCATGGATTGATCAGCGCCAGCCGAAGCGAGCGGATTCAACAGAAGCGGGATCGGATTCAGTACTGGCTCGCTATCTTTGAAAAACAGCGCACGCAGGGCGAAACCTGGGGTGATAAAATGCGGCGGGGCGGGGCAGGGGTGGATACGCCGGAATTATTTAACCAAGAGTCGCATGAGATTCGACAAGAGGTTATTTATAATGTTGTTTATCAAGGATATATTGAAAGAGAACATCGGCACGTGAAGAAATTAAGTCAGATCGAAAAAATCCGTCTGCCGGCGGATTTGGATTATCTTGCCGTGCGTGGTTTGCGGCGTGAATGCGCGCAGAAATTGGCGACGTTTAAGCCGTTTAATCTGGGTCAAGCGAGTCGAATCAGCGGCATAAATCCTTCTGACATAAGTGTTTTGATGATTTTGATGGAATCGACCCACGCGGACTGATCGCTTGTATTCCGTTTTTTAACCGCGAAAACTTTATAAAACTGTGGAAAACGCTCTGCGCACCGCTTCGTACGTCTCGAAAGTCGCAGAACGACAAGTCGCTCTTAAAGCGACGAGTGCGACGTTATTGACGGGGGTGGGGGCGTGTGTGTTGGAAATCGGCGCAGGGCATGGGCATTTTTTGACGGCTTATGCGGCAGCGCACCCCGAGCGGACGTGTGTCGGTTTGGATATCATCGCCGAACGCGTCGAGCGGGCGAATCGGAAGAAAAACCGGGCGCGGCTGGGTAATCTTCACTTTCTGCACGCGAGCGCGGAGGATTTCTTGGCGTCGTTGCCGGAAAACATCCGATTTGCGGATGTTTTTGTGTTGTTTCCGGATCCTTGGCCCAAGCGCCGGCATCATAAAAATCGGCTGATGCAGGCGGATTTCCTCTCTCAAATCGCGGCCAAAGCCGGGCAGGGGCTGCGACTGTATTTTAGAACCGACGATACCGATTATTTTGCCGCGGCGAGAGCGGTGGTGATGGAACATCCAGCGTGGCAAATCTTAGATGCACCTTGGGCGTTTGAATATGAGACGGTTTTTCAAGAGCGTGCGCCCGGTTATCAATCGTTAGTGGCGGCTTTGCGCGGGTGAGTACGGGTGTGGGGTAGAAGATCGGACGCCGCGGGGTAAAAAAGTAGCTTCACGTCGTCGTGAGACGGTTTACGGGATTGACGGAGGGGATCGCGTTTGCCTATGTCAGAACCTTTCAAAACCTCTCAAGCTGTATCGCGCGCCATGTCCCGAGTCCTTAAACTCGTTTCTCTTTCCATCCTGCTCCTGGCCGGTCAAACCGTGTCAGCGAGTGAAGGCGGCGTCTCGCCAGCAGCCTCAAAATTGTACGATTTTGGCGGGGGTTGGGCGATTACCAACAGCATGGTCACGGGTTGGTTGTTTTCCGCGGCCATGATCGGTCTCATTCTTTGGCTGATCGGTAAGCCGTCGATTTTGCCCTCAAAGGGTCAAGCGGTGGTTGAATCCTTGGTGAGCGGATTACGGGATTTATTGGAGCCGATTATTGGCAAAAAAGCGTTCCCGTTCGCGTTCCCGTTGCTTCTGACGTTTTTCATTTTCATTTTGATGCAACACTGGATGGGTTTGCTCCCCGGGGTGGGGACGATGGGTATGGGGCATGATGTTAAGGGAGAATTTCATCTCACGACGCCTTTGATTCGGCCTGTTATGGCTGATTTTAACGCGACCATCGCGCTCGCGGCGATTTCCTTCGGCGCGTGGTTGATCATCATTTTCAAATTTGCCGGTCCCAAAATGATCTGGCAGGACATTTTTGGTAACAAAGCCGATAAGAAAGAGACTCCGCTGATACTGTATTATACCCTATCGGGCGTTTTCTTGGTCGTGGGCGTGATCGAAATCATGTCGATCAGTATTCGGCCGTTTACGCTTTCGGTCCGTTTGTTCGGCAATATCTTCGGCGGCGAAAGCCTATTGCACGGCACGGGTTATTTTTTCGTCTTTTATTTTATGGAGCTGTTGGTCGGGCTAATTCAGGCCTTGGTTTTCACGCTCCTTAGCTCGGTTTATATCGGCCTTATTTGTAATCACGGCGATGGCCACGATCACGAGGATGGCGCCGAAGGACATCATTGATTTTTAATTAACCCTTTACCGGCGGGAGCGTGCCAAAGCGTGCGCACGGCGGCAACCACAACCAAAAAATACATCCACCACATGACCACCATCATCGCTGAAATCAACGGCAACATCGCCAGTGCATTCGGTCTTCTCGGCGCCGCCATCGGCGTCGGTATGATCGGCACCAAAGCCGCCGAAGCCGTCGGCCGCAATCCCGGCGCCGCCACCAAGATCCTCGTCCAAGCCATCATCGGTATGGCCCTCGCTGAAGGTCTCGGCGTGCTCGCGCTGTTCCTCGCCAAGTAATTTGTCCCGTGGCCGCGCACCTATTTGGGTGGCGCGGCCCTTCCTCTTTCCCTAGTCATTTCATCCGCCATGCTGCACTCGCTGTTTCTCGCTGTCGTTGAAGCCCCCGCGGCCGCTGCCCATGCGGCCCACGCCGTCGCTGCCGAACCCGGCATCGTCGAGAAATTCGGCCTCGAGTGGAAATACGTCGTCGTCCAAGCGATCAGCTTTGGCATCCTCTTCGTCGTTCTTTATTGGAAAGGCATCAAGCCCACCATCGCTGCGATGGATGAACGTACGCGCCAAATCGACGCCGGCCTCAAATATGCCGAAGAGATGAAAAATCGGCTCGCGGCCACGCAGCAGCAGACCGAAGTCGCGCTCAAAGAAGCCCAGCAAAAAGCCCAAGCCATCGTCGCAGAGGCTCAGAAAACCGCCAAAGAATTTGCCGACAAACAGCAAAAAGAAGCGATCGAGAAAGCCTCCGGCCTCATCGCCAAGGCGCAAGAAGCCATCGAGCTCGAGAAAAAGAAAATGCTCGCAGAAGCTCGCACCGAGATCGCCCGCCTCGTCGTTGCCACCACGGAACGCGTGCTCGCCAAGAAACTCACCGACGCGGATCGCGCCTCCTATAACGAGACCGCCGCTCGCGAGCTCACCGGCGTTTAATTTTTAATAAAACACGCGCTTCGCATGGCCGCCGCCGCAAAACAAGCTCAGCAACTCGCTCGCCAACTCTTTAAATTGAGTGTGGTCGACAACGTCGTCTCCACCGATCGCGTGGCCGGCGTGCTCGCCTATGTTGAAAAACACGCCCCGGCCAATGCGGTGCTCGTGCTGAAGGCTTATCATCGCCTCATCGCCGTCGAACTCGCCAAGAGCGAAGCTCGCGTCGAGCACGCCGGTGCCGTGGCGCCCGCTGCGCTCGCCGCGATTGCCGCTGCGATGACAAAAAAATATCGCCGTCCGATCACCGCCACCGCGCGCGCCCATCCCGCGCTCCTCGCCGGCTTGCGCGTACGCGTCGGCGACGACGTGTACGAATCCTCCGTTTCCGGCCAACTCGCCGCTCTTTCCCTTTCTGTTTAAAACCCGTTTCTCGAACCCTTCACGCCTTTACCTGAGATGAGCACCGTCCTCGACCAAATCGAACAACAGATCGCCAAGCTCTCGACCAAAGCGGTCAAGAAAAACACCGGCAACATCCGCACCATCGCCGACGGCGTGGCCAAAATTGATGGCCTCTCCGACGTCATGTACAACGAGATGGTCGCGTTTCCCGGCGGCGCCATCGGCATCGCCCTGAATCTTGAAGAGACCGAGGTCGGCTGCGTCATTCTCGGCGACGTCTCCAAGCTCAAAGAAGGCGACGAAGTCACCACCACCGGCAAGCTCCTCTCCGTTCCCGTTGGCAAAGCCCTGCTCGGTCGCGTCGTCGACGCCCTCGGTAACGCCGTCGACGGCAAAGGCCCGATCGACGCCAAAGAAACTTATCCCGTCGAGCGCATCGCGCCCGGCATCATGGCCCGCAAATCTGTGAACCAACCGTTGTTCACTGGCATCATGGCCATCGATTCCATGATCCCGATCGGCCGCGGCCAACGCGAACTCATCATCGGCGACCGTGGCACCGGCAAGACCACCATCGCGATCGATACGATCATCAATCAGGCCAAGATCAATAAAGTCGGTCTCGCCAGCGGTGACGCGAAGTTCCGCCCAGTTTACTCTATCTACGTCGCCATCGGCCAAAAGAGCTCGAACATCGTGCGCACCGTCGCCGCACTCGAAGCCGCCGGTGCCCTCGAATACACGATCATCGTCGCCGCCACCGCGGCCGATAATCCCGCCAACCAATACATCGCACCTTATTCCGGCGCGGCGATGGGCGAATGGTTCATGGAAAACGGCATGGATGCGCTCATCGTTTACGACGATCTCTCCAAGCACGCCGTCGCTTACCGCCAGATCTCGCTCATCTTGAAGCGTCCTTCCGGCCGCGAAGCTTACCCTGGCGACGTGTTCTACCTCCACAGCCGCCTCCTCGAACGCGCCGCGCGTCTCGACGGCAAAGGCTCGCTCACCGCGCTTCCGATCATCGAAACCCTCGCGGGTGACGTTTCCGCGTACATTCCGACCAACGTGATCTCGATCACCGACGGCCAAATCTTCCTCGAAACCGACCTCTTTAACCAAGGCATCCGTCCTGCCGTTTCCGTCGGTCTCTCGGTTTCCCGCGTCGGTTCCTCCGCGCAGATCAAGGCCACCAAACAAGTCGGCGGCAAACTCAAGGGCGAGCTCGCCCAGTTCCGCGAACTCGCGGCTTTCGCGCAATTCGGTTCCGACCTCGACGCCAAGACCAAGGCCCAACTCGAACGCGGTGCCCGCATCGTCGAACTCTTCAAACAACCCGCTTTCAGCCCGGCCGCCATCGAGCTTCAAGTCTCGATTCTCTTCGCCATGCAGAAAGGCTTCTTCGACCCGATCGACGCCAAGAAGGTCGTCGCCGCCGCGGCCAACATGAAGAATTTCTTCACGACCCGCAAAGACGCCCTCCTCACGGAAATCCGCAACAAAGCCGCTCTCGATAAAGACCTCGAAGCCAAACTTCAGGCCGCCTGCGACGAGTGGAAATCCGGCTACACGGCCTAAAACGTCTCGGCTCCTAGCCAACCCCTTTATCCACCGTGGCCTCCACTCGCGACATCCGCCGCCGCATCAAGTCGGTCAAAAACACCCGCCAGATTACCAAGGCGATGGAGCTCGTCGCCGCCTCCAAGATGAAGAAGGCGCAGGCCGCCGCTCTGGCAGGCCGCCCCTACGCTCAACTCATGGCCGATATGCTCACGGCGCTCGGCGGCAGCGTGGATGAATCGTTTCATCCGTTTCTCGCGCAACGCGAAGTCAAAACCCGCGGCATTTTGCTCGTCACCACCGACAAAGGCCTCTGCGGCCCGCTCAACGCCAATCTCTTCAAACTCGTCACCGAGATTAAATCTCCGGCCAAGTTTTACGTGATCGGTCGTAAGGGCGCGCAATTTATCGCCCGCACGCACCGCTCCATGGTCGCCGATTTCACGGTGTCCGATCGCGTCGCTTTTAAAGAAGTTAAAGCCGCCTCGGAGTTCATGGTCGCCCAATTTTTGGAAGGCGCGATCGACACGATCGAAGTCATTTATCCTCGTTTCAAAAACACGCTCATCCAAGAGCCGGTCGTGCGTCCGGTGCTCCCGCTCCTCAGCTTGAAGGAAGTCATCGCGGCCTCCCAAGCTGACTCCGGGACGGTGCGCGCCGCTCAATCGGAAGATCGCGAAATGCTGTTCGAGCCCAGCGCTCCGCAGGTGCTCGAAGCGTTGATGCCGTTTTTCGTTAACCGTTACATTTATCAATTAGTCCTCTCCGCCAAAGCCTCCGAGCACAGCGCTCGCATGGTCGCGATGAAGACCGCCAAAGATAACGCCACCAAACTCGTCGGCGAACTCTCTCTCGAATACAACAAGGCCCGCCAAGCCGCGATCACTCAGGAAATCCTTGAGATCGCCGCCTCCGCGTTCGCCGCCTGATCCCAACTTCGTTTCACGGTCCAAAAATCCCTCTCTCAATGAATACCGGCAAAATCGTCCAAGTCATCGGCCCCGTGGTCGACGTGCAGTTCGCGGAGAACGCCATCCCGCCCATCTACCAGGCGCTCACCATCGCGTTCACCGTCGGCGGCAAAGCCGAGAATCTCACGCTCGAAGTGCAGCAGCATCTCGGTGGCGGCCTCGCGCGCGCCATCGCCATGTCCTCCTCCGAAGGCTTGAAGCGTGGTATGGAAGTAGTCGATACCGGCGCTCCGATTTCCGTGCCCGTCGGCAACGGCATTCTTGGCCGCATTCTTGACGTCACGGGCTCGCCCGTAGACGGCCGCGGCCCCGTGCAGCACGAGAAGAAATATCCCATTCACCGTCCCGCCCCCGCGCTCGCCGATCAAGACACCAAAGCCACGATCCTCGAGACCGGCATCAAGGTCATCGATCTCATCGCGCCCTTCATCAAGGGTGGTAAAGCCGGAGCCTTCGGTGGCGCCGGCGTCGGTAAGACCGTCGTCATTCTCGAACTCATTAACAACATCGCCAAAGCCCACGGCGGCTTCTCCGTATTCGCCGGCGTCGGCGAACGCTCGCGCGAAGGTAACGATCTTTACCACGAAATGTCCGAAGCCGGCGTCATCGACCAAAAAGACCTCATGAAGTCCAAGGTCGCGCTCGTGTACGGCCAGATGAACGAGCCCCCAGGCGCGCGTATGCGCGTCGCCCTCTCGGCGCTCGCGATGACCGAGTATTTCCGCGACGAGAAAAACCAGGACGTGTTGCTCTTCATCGACAATATTTTCCGTTTCTCCCAAGCCGGCTCCGAAGTGTCCGCGCTCCTCGGCCGCTCGCCGTCCGCCGTCGGTTACCAACCCACGCTCTCCAACGAAATGGGCCTCCTCCAAGAGCGCATCACGTCGACGAAGAAAGGCTCCATCACCTCCGTGCAAGCGGTCTACGTGCCGGCCGACGATTTGACCGACCCCGCGCCCGCCAACACCTTCGCGCACTTGGACTCCACCATCGTGTTGGAGCGCTCCATCGCCGAGCTCGGTATTTATCCCGCTGTGGACCCGCTCGCCTCCGTCTCGAAGGCGCTCGAAATTTCTATCGTCGGCGAAGAGCACTACCGCGTCGCCCGCGAACTCCAACGCGTCCTCCAACGCTACAAGGATCTCCAAGACATCATCGCCATTCTCGGCCTCGACGAACTCTCGCCCGAGGATAAACAGACCGTTTACCGCGCCCGCAAAATCCAACGCTTCCTCTCGCAACCGTTCGCGGTCGCCGAAGTGTTCACGGGCTCGCCCGGCAAATACGTCTCCGTCAAAGAAACCGTGCGCGGCTTCAAGATGATCCTCGATGGCGAACTCGACCACATTCCAGAAGGCGATTTCTACATGAAGGGTGGCATCGACGAAGTCATCGCCGCCGCGAAGAAGTAATCCGCCATGGCCCTCACGCTCGAAATCGTCACACCCGAGGCCCGGGTTTATTCCGACACCATCGACACCGTCGTCATCCCGACGGTGGACGGTGAAATCGGTATCCTCCCCGGACACATCCCGCTGCTCACGCAAGTCGAGCACGGCGAACTCCGTGTGACCAAGGGCACCTCCGTCCTCTTCCTCGCCGTCGGCGGTGGCTTCGCCCAGATCTCAGGTGATAAAATCTCGGTCCTCGCGGAACACGCGATCAGCGAGGAAAAAATCGACGAAAAAGCCGCCGAACAAGCCATGCAGCGCGCCGAACTCGCGATGAAAGAAGCAAAAGATATGGACCCGAACGAGTTCGAGCACCTTCAAACCATGGTGCGTTTCGCGGGCACGCAGTTGGCGATCAAGCGTCGGCGCCGTTGAACGATTCGCGAGCCAGACCTCCTCAAGCGCGGCCCCATCGCCGCGCTTTTTTTGTGAATCGCCGCGCCCACCAGAACTTGCCCTTGAAACCTCGTCAGGTCGGGCCCACCTTGCGACTCCGATGAATCGCGAGCCTACCACCGCGCCGACGCCTCTGTGCCAGCTCCATGCGGGTGCGGCCGGCCGAGTATGCGGTCTCACTGGCGACACGCATTTTTGCCAACGCGTGCGCGAGATGGGCCTCGGGGAATCTGCCTGTGTGACGAAAATTTCCGGCACCACCACGATCATTTGCCAAGTGAGCGGCACCCGCATCGCCCTCAGCCACGCCGCCGCGAGCCACATTTTGGTGGAGAAAATTAGCCCATCATCTCCGGTCGCAGGGTAGGGAAGTGCGCCCGGTTTAGACCGCGTTTGTACCATGGCCTTCGCTTCCTTGATATCGTTGTCCCAACTCCCGGTCGGTGCGACCGCGACCCTCCGAGATTTCCCTAAGACCGGGACCGCATTTCTCCGACTCCGCGAAATGGGCTTACTCGCCGGCACGACGTTGACGCTGGTGCGCACGGCACCGCTGGGTGACCCGATCGAGATCAAGGTCCGCGGCTATCACCTCACGTTGCGCAAATCCGAGGCCGATCACATCCTCGTGGAACCGGCCGCGTAAAATAATTTTTCTGCGACCATGGCTTTGCCCGCTCACATCACCGCCAACGCTGCAGGCGCCACCTCGCGCCAACCCGTCTACGCGCTCGTCGGTAATCCCAACTGCGGCAAGAGCACGCTCTTCAACGCCCTCACCGGGTTGAAACAAAAAGTCGGCAACTATCCCGGCGTCACGGTTGAGAAAAAAGTGGGCACCGCTTATTCGCAACACGGCCAACCTATCACCGTGATCGACTTGCCGGGCACGTATTCACTCGCGGCTCGTTCGCCCGATGAAGCCGTGACCCGCGACGTGCTCCTCGGTCGCCGCGCTGATACCGCGCAACCCGATCGCATCCTCTGCATCGTCGACGCCACCAATCTCGAGCGAAACCTCTATCTCGTTCACCAGATTCTCGATCTCGGTCGCCCCGTGATTTTGGTGCTCAACATGATGGATCTCGCCGCTCGGGCCGGACTCGAGATTCGCGTCGAACAACTCGAGAAATTACTCGGCATCCCGGTCATCGCCTGTGAAGCGATTCACCAACGCGGCTTGATCGAACTCAAACTCGCGATGAGCCGCGCCGATCTGCCGCTCGCGCGGCATGCGTGGACAGTTCCCGCCGCCATTGCTCCGGCGGTTTCTGAAATCGCCGCAGCGTTGGTTGAAGGTGATCGCAAATCCCCGCTCGTCGCTCGGGCCGAAGCGCTCTTGTTACTCACGGATCAAGATTCCGTGCGGGTCGCCGGCTCCACGCCGCTCAGCCCGCGCACGACTGAAATTCTCCGCGCGTGGCAATCGCGTTGGACGCAGGAAGGAACTGATTGGGCCGGCACCTTGGTGAGTTCTCGTTACGATGCGATCGGCGCACTCGCCGCCGAAGTCGTGCAATTACGGACCGAAGTGGGACCCAGCACTTCGGATAAAATCGACGCCATCGCCACGCACGCGCTTTGGGGCTGGGTGGTGCTGGGCGCCGTGATGACGTTGTTGTTTTTCAGCATTTTCACGCTCGCTGAAAGTCCGATGAACTGGATCGACGGTCACGTCGCAGCTTTATCCGACGCGATCAAATCCGCGATGCCGCCCGGAGATTTGCGCGACCTGATTACGGATGGAGCCATCGGTGGAGTAGGGGGCGTGCTGATTTTTCTCCCGCAGATTTTGATTCTATTTTTCTTCATCGGGTTGTTGGAGAGCACCGGCTACATGGCGCGCGCAGCGTTCATCATGGATCGCCTCATGAGCCGCGTCGGTCTCAATGGTAAAAGTTTCATTCCCATGCTCAGCTCCTACGCCTGCGCGATTCCCGGCATCATGGCCACACGCACGATCGAGGACCCCAAAGACCGTCTGGTCACGATTCTCGTCGCACCGCTGATGAGTTGCTCGGCACGCCTGCCGGTTTATTTGCTCATGATCGCCGCGCTCGTTCCCGGTGAACGCGTGCCCGTTTTTACCAAAGTCGGGATCATGCTTTTCATGTACGCGCTCGGCACGGCCGGGGCTTT
>CAJAFD010000039.1 GCA_903938935.1 uncultured Opitutia bacterium | reverse complement strand
GTCCACGTTTTGAAACGCAAGGTGGCGCCCATCAGCCGGGAAAACCGCGACCGCGTCTCCCGGCGCGATCGGACGCGCGGTGGGTTTGAGCGCACGATAGAAAAATTCGTTGAACGTCTTGTAATCGAAGGGAGACTTCAGGAACTCATCCACGTCGAGGTTGTACTTCGTGATGAATGGAATGATCTCCAACGCGCTCTCACGTTTGGTCATCTTGCGACCGTACCATTGCGAGAACCACGCGCGGCGCGCGAGCAGCCACACGGCCGCGCGGCCGAGCGGATTACCGTAAGCGAAGCGCAGCCAGCCTTCGCCGTAAATCTGCTCAGTTTTCAGCGTGCGGGCGTAGCGGTCGTAATAGCGGATGGGTGCGGCGGACATGCCCGAAGAGGCTCACGCATCGGCGCGCCGGCGCAAAGCAGAAAACGCCGGAGCCCAAAGGCCCCGGCGGGCGAAAAACTGGTTTACTTCATCACCAGTTCGTCGGCCTTCACGGTGAATTTCACCGCGCTGCCTTCGACGACGGCGCCCGAGATGAGCGCGCGGGCGAGCTTGGTCTCGATGTGGCGTTGTAAGAAACGTTTCAACGGCCGCGCACCGAAGACCGGGTCGTAACCTTTTTCCGCTGCCCAATCTTTCGCGGCTTTATCGAGGACGACGGTGACGCGGCGATCGGCGAGACGTTTGTTCAGATCGGTGAGGAGCAAGTCCACGATGATCGTGATTTCCTCGAGCGTGAGCGGCTTGAAGAGAATCGTTTCGTCGATGCGGTTGAGAAACTCGGGGCGGAAGGCTTTGCGCAGCTCCATCATGACGCTCTCGCGCACGCTCTCGGGAATGGTGTCGCCGGTCACGCCTTCGAGCAGGTGGCGCGAGCCGAGGTTGGACGTCATGATGATGATCGTGTTTTTGAAATCCACGGTGCGGCCCTGGGAATCCGTGATGCGACCGTCATCGAGGACTTGGAGCAGGACGTTGAACACATCGGGATGCGCCTTCTCGATTTCGTCGAAGAGCACCACGGCGTAGGGCTTGCGGCGCACAGCTTCGGTGAGTTGGCCGCCTTCATCGTACCCCACGTAGCCGGGAGGAGCGCCGATGAGGCGGGAGACGCTGTGTTTCTCCATGTACTCGGACATGTCGATGCGGACCATCGCGGCCTCGGTGTCGAAGAGCGTCTCGGCGAGCGTCTTGGCGAGTTCGGTTTTGCCGACGCCGGTGGGACCGAGGAACAGGAAACTGCCGACGGGCCGGCGCGGGTCTTTGATGCCGCTGCGGGCGCGGAGGATCGCCTCGGTCACGAGCGTGACCGCTTCGCTTTGGCCGACGACGCGCTGGTGCAACACGTCCTCGAGGCGGAGTAATTTGTCTTTCTCGCCCTCGACGAGCCGCGTGACGGGCACGCCGCTCCATTTGGAAACGACCTCGGCGATTTCATCCGCGGAGACTTCTTCTTTGAACAACGTCGTTTGTTCGCGGCCCTTTTTATCGAGGCGTTTTAATTCTTCCTCCATCTGCGGGAGTTTGCCGTGGCGCAGCTCGGCGACTTTGTTGAGGTCGTAGGCGCGTTCGGCTTTTTCCATTTCCAATCGCGTGGCGTCGATCTCCTCGCGGAGTTTACGGGTTTTTTGAACGGAGGCTTTTTCTTTTTCCCAGTGCAGGCGGATGCCTTTGGATTTCTCGCGCGCTTCGGCGAGTTCTTGGCGCAGAGCTTCGAGGCGGCGTTTGCTGGCGTCGTCTTTTTCTTTGGCGAGGGCGGTCTCTTCGATTTCGAGGCGAAGAACTTTGCGAGTGAGCTCGTCGAGTTCCTGCGGCATCGAGTCCATTTCGGTGCGGATCATGGCGCAGGCCTCGTCCATGAGGTCGATGGCTTTGTCAGGCAGAAAACGATCCGTGATGTAGCGGTTGGAGAGCGTGACGGCGGCGACGAGCGCGTTGTCCTGAATGCGCACACCGTGGTGAAGCTCGAAACGCTCTTTGATGCCGCGCAAAATCGAGAG
>CAJAFD010000038.1 GCA_903938935.1 uncultured Opitutia bacterium | reverse complement strand
TTCGAAGCTACAATCCGAGCGATGGCCATGCCGCACCCTAAGGCCGATTAACTCCGACCCCACGCGGCGCTACTTTCCGCGGACCACGCGGGTCAACATTCGCCACTCGCTTTACTCCCTGCGACCCTCACGCCAAATTTTTCCCATGCCCACGCCCGCCTTCGTTTATCAAGACCCGCTGCCCCTCGGCCCCGACGACACCGTTTACCGCCTCCTCACCAAGGAAGGCGTGAGCACCACGACCTTCGAAGGTCGGGAAATTCTCAAAGTCGCGCCCGAGACTCTCGCCTACCTCGCTCAGCACGCCTTTCACGACACGTCGTTTTTCCTCCGCTCCAAACACGTCGCGCAAGTCGCCGCCATCCTCGACGACCCCGCCGCCAGCGCCAACGACCGCTACGTCGCCCTCACCCTGCTCAAAAACGCCGAGATCGCCGCGCGTGGTATTCTCCCGATGTGCCAGGACACCGGCACCGCCACCATCCTCGGCAAAAAAGGCCAACAAGTCTGGACCGGCGCCAACGACGCCGAGTGGCTCAGTCGCGGCGTCTACGACTGCTACACCAAGGAAAACCTCCGCTACTCCCAAGTCGCACCGATCGATCTCTGGAAAGAGGTCAACACGGGCACCAATCTCCCGGCCCAAATCGATCTCTACGCCACCGAGGGCGCGAAGTACGAATTCCTCTTCGTCGCCAAAGGCGGCGGCTCCGCCAACAAAATGTTTCTCTACCAAGAAACCAAGGCGCTGCTCAATCCGAAGAGCCTCGAAAAATTCGTCACCGACAAACTCCAATACCTCGGCACCAGCGCTTGCCCGCCCTACCACCTCGTCTTCGTCCTCGGCGGCACCAGCGCCGAAGCGTGCCTGAAAACCCTCAAGCTCGCCTCCGCCAAATACCTCGACGCGCTCCCCACCACCGGCAACGAACACGGCCGCGCCTTCCGCGACCTCGAGTGGGAAAAGAAAATCCTCGAGATCGCCCAAAACAGCAAAATCGGCGCCCAATTCGGCGGTAAATATTTCGCCCTCGACGTCCGCGTCGTCCGTCTCCCGCGCCACGGCGCCAGCTGCCCCGTCGGCATGGGCGTCTCGTGTAGCGCCGACCGCAACATCAAAGCCAAAATTACCCAAGACGGCGTCTTTCTCGAAGCGATGGAAACCAACCCCGGCCGCTACATCCCGGAGGCCGACCGCCGCTTCAAAGACGACAACATCGTCAAAATCGATCTCCGGCGCCCGATGCCCGAGATCCTCGCCGAGCTCTCCAAATATCCGGTCACCACCCGCGTCTCGCTCACCGGCCCGATGATCGTCGCCCGCGACAGCGCCCATGCGAAACTCCAGGAGCGCATCGACGCCGGCCTCGGCCTGCCCGACTACGTTAAAAATCACCCCATCTACTACGCCGGTCCCGCCAAGACCCCCGCCGGTTTCGCCTCCGGCTCCTTCGGTCCCACGACCGCCGGCCGCATGGATAGTTACGTTAACAATTTCCAGGCTCTCGGCGGTTCCATGATCATGCTCGCCAAAGGCAACCGCAGCCAAGCCGTCACCAAATCTTGCAAGGCCCACGGCGGATTTTACCTCGGTAGCATCGGCGGCCCCGCCGCGATTTTGGCGCAGGACAACATCAAGAAAGTCGAAGTCCTCGAATACCCCGAACTCGGCATGGAAGCGATTTGGAAGATCGAAGTGGAGGACTTCCCTGCCTTCATCCTCGTCGACGACAAGGGCAACGATTTCTTCGTCAACAACTGCGGCATCTGCGTCCCAGGCTGAACCGCCGCGTCAGCCCAACACCGTCACGATCACCGTGCGGGCGTGAGGCGCGTGGCGATGTTCCCACAGAAAAATCCCCTGCCACGTCCCCAGCAGTAATTTGCGGTCGGCAAACGGCACGCTCTCGCTCGTCCGCGTGAGCGCCATTTTGATGTGCGAGGGCATGTCGTCGGGCCCTTCGAGCGTGTGCTCAAACGCGCGATCGTCCGCCGGCACGAGACGATCGAGCCAAGCGGCGAGATCGCGCCGCGCCGAAGGATCGGCGTTTTCCATAATCACCAAACTCGCACTCGTGTGCTGACAAAAAATCGTCACCACTCCGCGCGTCATCCCGCTGCGTCCGAGCACGCCCGCGACCTGCTCGGTGAATTCATGCAAACCCGCTCCGCGCGCCCGCAACGTCAGCGTCTCTTGAAAAACAGCCATACCCCGAGCCAATCGCCGCCCGCCCCGCGCTCAAGCTCGCAACCTCGCCGCCCGACGCAAAAAAGCCGGGCCCTCAAGCCCGGCTACAAACGCGTCGTTCCCGACGCAGAGCAAAATGGCCGCCTCAGAATTTCACCATCAAGCGATCACCGCCGAGCCCGAGCCGGTTGTTGACCGACTCGTAGAGGCGCTCGTCGGAAATCCGACTGGCCAAGCGCTCGCTGCTCCGCGGGGTGATGGGTTTCGCATTAGCCACGACCGGCAACGCCGTACCGAGGTAACGCGCCCGCCGCACATCGGCTGGAGCCTTCATCTGCGCGAGCGGATCCACCACCGGCGTACGTGCCGGCATCACGCGTGATTCAAAACCGCGCATCACCGGATTCAGCAGTGGACGGCCGCCAAAGGTATTATCATCGGATTGAGCCGCCGCAAAATTTTCCGCGATCGAGCGAGCCGAAGGGCTCGAGACGGCCACCTTATCGGCGCCAGCAGCGATGAGCGTCGCCATCGCCGAGACGCGTTGCGCGCCGTCGGCACTCGTAAAATTATTTTCTGATACCGCGTTGATGTCGGTATCTTGCGTCGCCGCAACCTCCGAGGCGCTGATCGCCGGGAAATTAACGACGTTCGCAGAATTGCCCGCCAAGAAGCCGGAATTCGCCCGAAGGTTATTTTCAGTTCCTTGTTCCACGAGCCCGGGCAATACGACGCCACCGGAACCGGTGTTCTGGGTTTGATATTCCCGCACGCTCAAAAAAGTCAGCGCCAACACCGCCGTAGCTCCGAGCGGTAAATGATAACGCGAAAGTCCCGCTAGGGCGCGGGCGGTCAACGTCTGCCACCAGGGACGTTTCGCAACGAGAGCCGCGAGTTGTTTGGCGCGCAGCTCGCGTTCAAATTGCACCCAAAATTCCGGCGCGGGGCGCTCGGCCCGCTTCAAACGCAGCAAATCCTCAAGGCTGACGGGTTTCTGGTGATCGGGCTTCATCGGCGCAGGTAAGGCTGGAGCTCAGCTTGCAAGAGTTGTTTCGCGTAATGCAGCCGCGAGCGCACGGTTCCCACGGAGGAATCCATGATCTCGGCGATCTCTTGGTGGCTCAGGCCCTCGATTTCGAATAAAGTAACCACGGTACGATGCTTGATAGACAGTTTCTGCATCGCTTCGTTCAATTTTTCCTGAAGTTCGCGCACGTAGGTGTCTTTTTCGGCCCCACTCGTGTCCGTGAGCGCGGCGATGATTTCACGGGAAACCGGCTCATCGGCGTCGATCTGTTGCAGGCTAAAAAACGAGCGGAGGCGGTGTTTACGCAGGTGACTCAGCGCCGTATTCACCGCGATCCGATACAACCACGTGAAAAACGACGACTGCCCGCTAAAACGGTGGATCGACTGAAACGTCTTAATAAAGGCATCTTGCGTGAGATCGGCCGCATCCTCGCGATTCGAGGTCATATTATAAATGATCCCGAGCACGCGCTCGCGGTATTTAAGGATCAACTCATCGAAGGCCGCCACGTCGCCGGCTTGCACGCGATGCACGATAGCCATGTCGGCATCGGCCTCGAGCACCCGCTCCGGCGAGGCAACGAGGGTTTTGCCGATAACCTTGGTGGCGTGCATGACGTCGTGAGCAAACCCGAGCCCGCGCCCGGAGCAAATGGAAAGTTTTTCGCTCATCGCGGTAACTGGAAATAAAACTCCGTGCCTTTTCCTGGTTCGCTCGTGCACGCGATACTGCCGCCGTGAGCGACGACGATCTCGCGGGCAATCGCCAAGCCCAGCCCCGCGCCGGCCTTCGTCTGTCCCGGCGCCCGATAAAAACGCTCAAACACCTGCGCCACACTCTCCGCCGGAATTCCCGGGCCCGTGTCGCGGACAGAAAAACGCACAAAGCTCAACGGCGCCCCCGCGGCCGCGAGCGTGATGACGCCGCCCGGCGGGCTGAATTTCGCGGCGTTGGCGAGCAGGTTGATAAACACATGGCGGATGCGCGCTCCATCCACGCGGATTCGACCGAGTTCGTCGGCGCTTCGCACTTCGAGGCGCGCCCCCGCGGCCGTGATAAAACTGCGCGCCTCCGCCGCGATCTCGGCGAGCAGTTCGCTCACAGAAATTTCCGTGAGATCGAGCGAGGTCGCGCCAGCTTCAAGGCGCGTCAAATCGAGCAAGTTATCGAGAATGCGCAGCAACCGGTCCGCATCGTCGCGCGCGGTCTCGAGCAACTCACGTTGCGCCGGTGCGAGCGCACCGACGTTTTGCTCGAGCAAAAGATAAATCGCGAGACGCAGGCTCGTGAGCGGAGTCTTGAGCTCATGGCTGACGGTGCCCGCGAGATTTGTTTTAGCATCATCGAGCAGGCGAAACTTGGTGACATCTTGAAGAATGATCGCAGCGCCCTTGAAGGCCGTGAGTGTGTCGCCGATCGCGAGGATGCGCGGCAGGTAATATCGCACTTCGCGATCCACGCGGAAGGAGACGACATGGCGATAATCCGTGGGCAAATAATGCTGGCACGACGCCATCACCTGCGCGAGCGGCTCGGCGAGCTCCGGTGGAAAGCGCGCGGGAAAATCCGGTGATTGCACGAGGCGATCGGCCGCGGGATTACGCACCATGTGCGTGCCGTCGTTCTCCAAAACAAACACCGGATCTGGCGCCGACGTGAGCGTCGCCTCCATCGTGCGCTGCGTGCGTACGACGTGGGCCAACGTCGTATCCCGGTAAGCCCGGAGTTTGGCGGACATGTGGTTAAACGCGCGCGCGAGTTGCCCGAGTTCGTCCCGCGAACGCTCCGCCACTTCCTGGTCGAGATTACCTTGGCCGATGGCGAGTACCGACGCGGTGAGTTCCTGAATCGGTTGCAGGAGAAAACTTGAAAACCGCCACGCCAAAACCAACGAAATCAGCAACGCCGCAGCGATGCCGCCGAGCACAACGTACAGCGTCGTGGTCGCGAG
>CAJAFD010000037.1 GCA_903938935.1 uncultured Opitutia bacterium | reverse complement strand
GACGGTTTTCACACGCTCAACCTCGGTAAAGTCGCCCAAGAAGATCCGACCGGTTTCGTCGCCTGCACCCCCGCGGGCATCATGGAACTCCTCGCCCGCAGCGGCGTGGATCTCGCCGGTCAACACGTCGTCGTTCTCGGCCGATCGCTCATTGTCGGCAAACCCGTCGCCTTGCTCGCGCTGCAAAAAAAAGCCGGCGCCAACGCCACGGTTACGATCTGCCACTCAGGGACGCGCGATCTGCCTGCGATCACGCGCCAAGCCGATGTTCTCATCGCCGCCATTGGCCGCGCCGAGTTTGTCACGGCCGACATGGTGAAACCCGGCGCCGTCGTCATCGACGTCGGCATCAACCGCGTCGCCGATACCACCAAAAAAACCGGCTACCGCCTCACCGGCGACGTGCATTTCCCGAGCGTGAGCCCGCGGTGTTCGCGCATCACGCCCGTGCCCGGTGGCGTCGGCCCCATGACGGTCGCCATGCTGATGCACAACACGATCAAAGCCCGGCGCCAAAACGCCATCGCGGCCTAAACTGTTAACCGCCGACGTTATCATGTCGCACCTCGCCTTTCTCGGAGCCGGTAACATGGCCGCCGCCATGGTGGACGGACTCATTGCCGCCCGCACCGCGCCCGCGTCGATCACTTGCCTCGGAGGCGCCGGCCGCAGCGCCGCCACCCTCGCCGCGCGCACCGGCATCACGCTCGCGCCCACGGTCGAGACATTGCTAACCGACGCCGACACGTTGGTCGTCGCGTTCAAACCTCAGCACCTCGCCGCCGCCGATCCTCGCCTCGCCGAACTCACCGCCGGCAAACTCGTGATCTCCGTATTGGCCGGCAAACGCCTCGCCCGCCTCGCCCAAGTTTTCCCGCGCGCTCGCAATTTAATCTGGGCCATGCCCAACACCCCGGGCCAGATCGGCGCCGGCATCACCGGTTGGTGCTCCCTCCACCCGCTGACTGCCACAGATCGCGTGACCGTGGAAAAACTTCTCCAAGCACTCGGCCAACACGTGGAAGTCCCCGAGTCGCAGATGGACGCTCTCACCGCCGTCAGCGGCTGCGGCCCTGCCTATCTGTTTGAATTTGCCGCCGCTCTGCGCGACGCCGGCGTCGCCGCAGGCCTCGCGCCCGAAGTCGCCCAAAAGTTGAGCGTCGAAACGCTCCTCGGTGCCGCGCGCCTCCTCGCGCACCGCAACATCGAACCCGAAATTTTGCGCAACCAAGTCACCTCGCCCAACGGCGTGACCTTTGCCGGCCTGAAAAAAATGGAAGCGCGCGATTTCCGCGGTCTCATCAAAGACACCGTCCTCACCGCCAAAGCGCGCTCCGAGGAAATGGCCAAAGACAGCTGAAGCCCCGGCCCCGGCCCCCGCCCCACCCGCCCGCCCCGCTCTCATGCCCCGAGTTTATATTTACTCCCACAGCGTCGGCCGCCGTCCGGAAAATTTCAGGCTTTCGCCGGCGAGCCGTTGCCCGATGATTTCGCTATGAGCACGTTGAACGGACGCATTCTTGTCACGGGTGGAGCCGGTTTTATCGGCAGCGCTCTTGTAGCCGCCCTAAACCAACGCGGTCATCGCGACATCGTCGTCACCGACGTTCTCGGGTCCGACGAAAAATGGCGCAACCTCGTGCCGTTGAAATTTTCCGACTACGTCGAGGCCGGCGATTTCCGCGCCCGGATCGCGCAGACGCCGGACGCCTTTGGCCGGTTCTCGGCGGTGTTTCACCTCGGGGCGTGTTCGGCCACGACGGAAAAAAATGCGAGCTACCTGATCGATAATAATTTCAACGTCACCAAAGAGCTCGCCGCGTGGGCGTTGGCCCAAAACGCCCGGTTTATCTACGCCTCCTCGGCCGCGACCTACGGCGACGGCGCGCAGGGTATGGACGACCAAAACGCGGATCTCCACCGTCTGCGTCCGCTCAACATGTATGGTTATTCGAAGCACCTCTTCGACCTCCATGCCCAACAACACGGTTGGCTCGAGCGCATCGTCGGCGTAAAATATTTCAACGTCTTCGGCCCCAACGAAGACCATAAAGCCGACATGCGCTCGTTGGTGAACAAGGCCTACCAACAAATCCAAAGCAGCGGCCAAGTGAGTCTCTTCAAGAGCCACCACCCCGACTACAAAGACGGCGAACAGATGCGCGATTTCCTCTATGTGAAAGACGCAGTCGAGATGACGCTGCATTTCGCGGAAAAAGCCCCGCACGTCGGCGGGCTCTACAACCTCGGCTCCGGCGACGCCAACACCTGGGTCACGCTCACCCGCGCGATTTTCACCGCGCTCGATCGCGCCCCGCGCATCGAGTTCATCGACATGCCCGAGGTGCTCCGCGGCAAATATCAATATTACACGCGCGCCGACATCTCCAAGTTGCGCGCCACCGATTACACCCGCGCCATGACGCCGCTCGTGGATTCCGTGCGCGACTACGTCCAAAATTACCTCGTGCCCGGCAAGAAACTCGGCGAATAAACCGGAATGAACGCGGGATTTACTGCGCAAAAAAACCCGACCTGCGAAGGTCGGGGTTTTTAATGGTTTCGAGCGACAGAGGCCCGTAAGCAGTAGCGGCGGCAGAATTACTGGATTTTCAGCAATTCGTCGGCAGACCACTCTTTACGATCGCCTTCCTTGGCGCGAATCGCAGCCACAAGCTCGGTTGAGATCGGGCCTGCG
>CAJAFD010000036.1 GCA_903938935.1 uncultured Opitutia bacterium | reverse complement strand
GGCTTCTGTTTTATTATATGATTATATGTGCATATACTTGAAATTATGTCAAGGGCGTGCTCCATTTTCGGCATGGCAAAGAAACCACGAGTGATGACGGATGCGGCGTTAGGGCTGGTCGCGCGGCGTTTTGCGGCGCTCGCGGAGCCGATGCGGTTGCGGCTCTTGCACGCGTTGTTCGACGGCGAGAAGAGCGTTGGCCAGCTCGTGGATTTGAGTGGGGGCACGCAGGCCAATGTCTCGCGTCATCTGCAGACTTTGATGGATGCAGGGGTGCTCACGCGGCGGAAAGTGGGCTTGCAGGTTTTTTATGGAATCGGGGACAAGTCCATTTTCACACTGTGCGAATTGGTGTGCGGCAGCCTCGAGCAAAAGCACTCGCAACACGCGAAATCATTGGCGCGTTGAATCGGGTTTAAGTTACAATCGCGCCTGGGTTTAAGGTTAATCTCGTGACTCGGCGGCTAGTTTATGGGCTGGGGAACGGTAGCTTTTAGCTCGGCAAGAGCGTGAATCAGTTAAATCTCTTGCTGTGCCCTTGGATAACCAACGGGTCGCCCTAAACTAGGTCTGAGTTAGTATCCCCGAAATCTTTGCCCCCGTTTCTCCCCCCACTATGAAGAACGCACCCCTCACGCGTCGCACGGTCCTCAAGCGCGGTCTGGCCGGTATTATTGCCTACGCCGCAGCGCCGAATTTTTTCCCCGCCTCCTTGTTCGGGCAAGGCGCCCCGAGTAATCGGATCACGCTCGGCCTCGTGGGCAACGGCCTCATCTGCAATGCCCATATTGGGGCGATCCTCGGCCGTTCCGCGGATTGCCAGATCGTCGCTACGTGCGACGTCATGCGCAGCAAAGCTGAAAAAGTGCGCGCGCGGGTCGGCGCCGCCTACGGGAAACTCAGAGATAGCGGCACGCCGACCAGCGGTCCCGATATTTATGCGACTCATGAAGAGTTGCTCGCGCGTACGGATATCGACGCCGTGTTTGTCTGTACGCCCGATCACTGGCACGCTGCCGTAGCCAATGCCGCCATGAAAGCCGGTAAAGACGTTTACTGCGAAAAACCGCAGACGCTCACCGTCCGCGAAGGCCGTGTGCTCGTCGAGACGGCGCGCCACCACGGCCGGGTTTTCCAGACCGGGACACAACAACGCTCGAATAAATCCTTCCGCAAGGCCGCCGAGATCGTGCGCAATGGCTGGATCGGCGACATCAAATTGATCCGCACCCGCCTCGGTGAATTTGCCCCCGCGCCGCAATTGCCTGAAGAGCCTGTGCCGGCCGATTTTAACTATGACCGCTGGCTCGGGCCCACACCGTGGCGCCCTTACAACGCGCTGCGCGTTAAAGGCGATTACGGCGGCGGCTGGCGCTGCTTCCTCGACTACGGCGGGCGCAAAAACGGCGACTGGGGTGCGCACCATTTCGATATCATCCAAAATGCGCTCGGCATGGATCACTCCGGCCCCGTTGAATTTATTCCCATCGGTCACGAAGGCTGCAAATTCCAGACGCACGTCTACGCCAACGGCATCCGCGTCGAGCGCTTCGATGACGATAGCCTCAAAGGCATGATCGAATTTCAAGGCACCCAAGGGACTATCTGGGTATCGCGCAACGACCTCTTCGCTTCCGACCCCGCCGCGTTAGTGAATCGCCCCCTGCGCGCCGAAGATATCCATCTTTACGCCAGCGACGATCATCACGCCGATTTTTTCAACTGCATCCGCACCCGCCAGCGTCCCATCTCCGACGTCGAAGCCGGCCACCGCAGCGCCACCGTCTGCCACCTCAACGTCATCGCGGCGCAAGTTCGCCGCGCCATCCGCTGGGATCCTGTTAAAGAAGAAATCATCGGCGATCCCGTGGCCTCGCGCCTCCTCGATCGTCCCCGTCGCGCCGGCTACGCCCTTTAACCCATAAAAATTGCCGCCATGTTGCGCCCCACTTTTTTCACCGCCGGTTTCGTTTTCACGCTGCTGGCTCATTCGTCCGTCGCCGCTGAGCCTACGCTTTCCCAGCTCGATTACTCCGGCAGCCCGCAGGCCGTCGAAGCGCTCGATCGCGAACTCTACGCCGCCGGCACCGACCCTGTGAAGCTCGCGGTGATTGAGCAACGTCTCCTCGCCAGTCTGCGGGCCCGCGATACGACCTACGCCGCGCGCCAAGTCCTCTGCCAACGCCTCGGCTGGGTACTCGGCCTTGCGCCGGAAAAACTCACGGCGGCGGGCCTCAAACCGCTCCCGGCGATGCTCGTCGACGAACGCGACTCCGACCTCGCCCGACTCGCGCTCGAACCCGCGCCCGGTGCGGTGATCGATACGCTTTTTCTCACGGCCCTCAATCAGACCACGGCGCGCACGCGAATCGCACTGATCGACTCTATTGCTCGCCGGCAAATCGTCGCCGCGGTACCGACGCTCGCTAAATTACTCAGCAACAACGATCCGGCGACCGCGGCAGCAGCGGCGCGCGCCCTGGGGTTCATCACCGATCATAGCGCGGCGGTCGTCTTGCTGGCTGTGCCCGAGCCCAGTCCCGCCGCGGTCGCGGCAGCCAAACTCGCCCTCGCGCCGCGGCTCGCCGCTGGTAGCGCGTTGGCGGTGTTGGCAGATCTACGTGCGCGCGCTGCGGATCCCGTGCATCGCATCGCGGCGCTGCGGCTCCTGCTTCAACTCGATCCTTCAATCGCCACCACGTTGGCCGTGCTCGACGGCAACGACACGGCCGCGAAACACGTCGTCCTCGAATCCATCTACGCCTCGCGCGCTCCCCAAATCATTCCGGCGCTCGCGGCTAAACTTTCCACTTGGGATGCGTTGACGCAGACTGCGGTGATCGCGGCCATGGCGCGTCGCGGCGACGCCGCGGCCATCTCTGCACTGCTGAAAGCGACCGCACATGAAGACGCCAAAGTGCGCACGGCGGCGCTCGAGGCTTTGGGGTTTTTACCCGGCACGATCGAGACCATGACCGCCCTCACCAAGGTCGCCGCGGGTACTGCGACTGCTGAAAACAAAATCGCCAAGGCCAGCCTTGCGCGTCTCAACGGCCCCGCGTTGAACGCCGCCATCCTCACCGGCGCCGAGCGCGGGGAAACCGCTTGGCGCGTCGTCTTGATCGAGCAAATCGCGCTGCGCGGTCTTAGCGAAGGCTTGCCGCTACTGGTTAAACTTCGGGCCGATCCTGATTCGGCCATACGTGCAGCCGCCGTCACCGCGCTCGGAGAACTCGCTCCGCCTGCGGATAATAAAATTGTCCTCGATTGGGCCATCGCCGCGACGGATGCGAATGAGCAAGCCCGCGCCTTGCGTGCGCTCGTCAGCATCACGTTGCGTAATCCTGACGTCGCCGGCCGCGGCGCCCCCCTTTATGCTGCGCTAGAAACCGCGCCGGCGGAACTCGCGCTCCGTTTGCTCCCTGCGCTCGGTCGCATTGGCGGCGCGCCGAGCGCGGCGTGTGCGGCCAAACTGGCGTTGAACGTCGATTTTAAATTAGCTGAAGCTGCCCTGGCGGCACTCGTGCGTTGGCCCGATGACACTGCGGTTGCGGCGCTCGTGAGTGTCGCCGAGCGCACGACGCTGCCCGCCCTGCGCGCAAGCGCGGTCTCGGGCGTGATCGCTGCTTTCGAGCGCAATCGTGCGTTCTGGAACGCCGACGCCACCGCGCTCGTTGCGCGCCTGCTGGTAGTCAGCGCAGCCGCGGAATCGCGGTTGGCGTTGATTACATTATTAAAGCGCGCGGTGGATGCGCCGGCCTTGGCGTTGGCGGAGAAATCACAAAGCGACCCCGTTATAGGTGCTGCTGCCGGCGAAACGGCCGCGGTGATCCGCGCCAATCAGGCGGGCCCAGCGAAGTTGCGCGCCTCGACGATGGCGGGCGTAAAAAATCTCACGGATGGCAACACAGGTAATCGCTGGAGCGTCCCAGCTGAGGGCGATGAATGGGTGGAAGTTGATTTCATCCTTTCGCGGCCATTGCGTCGGATCACGCTTGATCAGACCGGACGAGGCGCGGAGTTTCCCGAGAGCTATGAGCTTTACGTGACGGATGATGTCGCGGTGCCCGGTAAGGTCGTTGCGACGGGTGTTGGCCAAACCAACAAGACTGTGATCGATCTGCCTGTGGGCACGCGCGGTCGCTATGTGATCATCAAAAACGTCGCCGCGCGCAAAGACACGCCTTGGTCGATCTGTGAAATTTTTGTGGACTGAGTCGACGCAGTTGCGGGCTCAATCCTGTAGTGCATCGACGAGCGTTCCAGTCGTTTGGCGTAGGCGTTGGCTCAGTTGACGAGCAATCATCAGCACCAATTTGAGGGCGAGGCGCGGAACCTCGTTACTCATTCGCTCAAATTGAAATTTGCTGATGATCAACATGACGACGGCGCGGTTAACCTGGAGCGTGGCGGAGCGCGGTTCGCCATCGACGAGCGACATCTCGCCCAAAGTTTTGCCGGCGCGAATCTGGGCGATGATTCGATTGATGCCGGATTGATCGCGCTTAAGCACGTCGAGCTGGCCTTCGATTACGATGCCCATGAAGGCCTCACGCGAATCTTCGCGGACGAGAGTGGTCGCCACGGCAGCTTGGTAGGCTTCGGTGTAGGTGCTGAGGGTCTCGAGTTCACCCCAAGTGAATTCCTGATGCCACGAAGTGCCATCTAGCATTTTGATGCGCTCGGCCTTGCTCAGTTCGATACAAGTCAGGTGCGGAAAAGATGCGGCGCTCATTTTTTCTAGGTTAAGACTTAAGACGATGCTTGGTCAAATTGCAGATCTAGATGGGGTCCCGCTGGATTTGAAAATGAGCTTCGCCGGCTGGTGGCACGGACGTTTAATTAACACAGAGAGGTGGTGCATCTTTCTGTCTCTCCGCGTTTCAATTCGTGCGCTTCAGCCTCATAGGGTTTGCCGCTTTGTGAGCGGTAGTGGGCGCGACCGCGACGAAACCGTGGTGCGCCTACAGGTAAATTGGCTAAATATTTCGGGTGATTCGATCTCTGTAAGAGCGGATGCTGGAGAATTATTTTGAAGTCGGGTTCGTCTGTGCCGGACTTTTCGCCGCGATAGTTTACCGGAACGACCAGCGACCTAATATCTTGCGCTTCGAGATGCGAAGCCGCGATGCCTGCGATCACTCAAACAGAACCGCGCACAGATCTCTGGAACGGCAAAATTACCGGAACGATTTAATTTCTCGCGGCGAGATGGTGCCAAACGCCGCGATGCGTTAGGCAGTATCTGATGGAGCGATCTTGGCGTCCGCCATCGCGGGGCCTGTTTTGAGCCAGCACGCGTAAAAGACGAAACCGGCGAGCGTGAAAAAAACCAGCATATGACCGGTGAGCATGCGAATCTGCACAGCCTGAGCGTGGCGGAATTCTGTGGGAGAAAGATCGCGGAGAATTTTACCTTTCGATTTCAGAACTAAGCGCTGGTCAGACGCGCGCTCGGGGTTGCCGCCGTCGAGCAGATAAATGCACGCGAAGAAATTGATGACAACATAGGCGAACAGAAGGGCTGTACTCACTTTCATCCACCGCGGGACATTACCGAAAATTTCAGAAATCAGATTTTTGCGCGGTACGCGGCGCATATGCCCGACGGCGAAAATCCAGACCAGGAACAGTAGCGGTAAAAATAGGTAGATCGGATAAAACGCGATGTTGGCAAAGGTGAGCACGTGCGCGGCAGCGCAGGCGGCGGCGCTAAAGAGCGACGTTAAAAATAGAAGCCGGAGACCCGTGGACATCGGCGAACGTTCAGCGCGTGAGATCGTAGAGGGCGTAGCCGGCGAGTAAATTGGGCAGCGCAGGGCACGGCGTTTTCCAGTCGCCCAACAAGTGGGCGCGGCGCGTGATGCGGATGCCCTCGGCGGCGCAAAAATCTTCAAAGTCGGCGACGGAGACGGGATTGGCGGGGCGGCTTTCGGCCCAAGCGGTGGTGTAAACGGCGTTGCGGGCTTTGCGACCGCGCACGAGCAGATCGAGGCGATTTTTCCAGAAGCCGTGATTAACGAAACCGACGGTGACCGAGCGGGCGACGCGTAGGGCTTCGGCAATGACGGCGGCGGGGGCGTGGAGTTCTTGTACCGTGCGCGAGCAGATGACGCGGTCGAAGTGACGCGCGGGAAAGGACGCCATACAGGCGATCATGTCGCCTTGATAAGCGGGGACGCCGCGGTGGACGCAGGCCGTGATTTTCGCGAAGTCGAGGTCCACGCCGAGGGCCGAAACGTGTTTCGTCTGGACGAGGTAATCGAGGAGTTCGCCGCGGCCGCAGCCGAGATCGAGGACGCGCGTGTGCGGCTCGACCCAGTCTCCGATGATCTGCATGTCCACGGTGCGTTTTTCGACGGGCTGGGTCATGGCTAGATCGCGAAGTCGAGGGTTGGAGCGGGCGCGCGCTCGAGGAAACCGCGGATGAGCGCGTAGAGTTCTTCGCTCTCGAGCAAAAAGGAATCGTGGCCGAGATCGGTGGCGAGTTCGGCGTAGCTGGCGCGTTTGCCGGCGCGCAGGAGGGCTTGGGCAATCTGGCGGTTTTGCTCGGGCGGGAAGAGCCAGTCGCTGGTGAAGCCGACGACGAGCGATTCCGCGAGGACGGGGGCGAAGGCGTTTTCGAGTGAGCCGTAGGCGTGATCGAGATCGAATTGGTCGAGCGCGCGCGTGATGTAGAGGTACGAGTTGGCGTCGAAACGATTAATGAACGTCTGGCCTTGGTGGCGCAGGTAGCTCTCGACTTCGAACTGGAGGTTGAAGTCGGCGGTGGCGGGTTGTTGCGCGAGTTCGGCGCGGAGTTGCGGGCTTTGCTCGCGAGACTGGATCGTGCGCCGGCCGAATTTGCGATCCATCGAGGCGTCGGAGAGGTAGGTGATGTGCGCCATCATGCGGGCGATGGCGAGGCCGACGCGGGGGCCGCCGTCGCGCGCGTAATCGCCGTTGAGCCACGCGGGGTCTTGCATGATCGCTTGCCGGCCGACCTCGTTGAAGGCGATGGCCTGAGCGCCCTCGCGCGCGGTGGTGGCCATGGCGAGGAGGCGACGGGTGAAGCGGGGAAACTCGATTGCGAAGAGCATCGCGGTCATGCCGCCCATCGAACCGCCGATGACGGTGTGAAGCTCGGCGACGCCGAGATGGTCGAGGAGAAGTTTCTGCGCGCGCACCATGTCGAGGATGGTGAGCGCGGGAAAACGTAGGCCGTAGGCTTCGCCGGTGGCGGGGTTGAGCGAGGACGGTCCGGTGGACCCGGAGCATCCGCCGGGGACGTTGGCGCAGATGACGAAGAAGCGGCGCGTATCGACGGCTTTGCCGGGGCCGATGAGGTTGTTCCACCAGCCGGGTTTTTTGTCGGCGGGCGTGTGCCAGCCGGCGGCGTGATGATTGCCGCTGAGGGCG
>CAJAFD010000035.1 GCA_903938935.1 uncultured Opitutia bacterium | reverse complement strand
CGGGGCGCCGTTTTTCCCGCGCGTTGACGGGCAAGTTTTCAAGACGCTGGAAATCCCGAGCACGTTGCCGACGTTTGATGAATTGATGGGTCGACCCGAGTACCCCGATGAGAAAATCGTGGATCACTACCTCGGGTTATTGAGCGCGGACCACGTGAATGTGTTCACGCTCCACGCCGAGATCGAAGGGATGGGCCGTCGGAAACTTTTCCAGGAACTGCTCGCGCGTTGCCGTGCGGCGGGCGTCGAATTTGTGCGGATGGACGACTACGCGGCCACGCTCTTGAAGGATCGCGCGGCGATTCCGACGCGCGATCAAGTACTGGGCGAGATCGACGGTCGGAGTGGCGTCGTCGCGGTGCAGCGGGCGGCTTAAGCGGCGCCACCGCCGGTGTTGGCGGGGGCGGGTTTGAAGGCCGAGCGCAGGCTGGCGGTCAGGTAATCGCGGTTCATGCGCGCGATGAAATCGTGCGAGATGAGTTTCGGGCACGCGGCGCTGCATTCGTATTGGTTGGTGCAGCTGCCGAAGCCGAGCGTGTCCATGGTGTTGACCATGGCGAGGACGCGGCGATCGCGCTCGGCTTGGCCTTGGGGCAAGAGCCCGAGGTGGCCGACTTTGGCGGAGACGAAGAGCATCGCGCTGGCGTTTTTGCAGGCGGCTACGCAGGCGCCACAGCCGATGCATTGCGCGGCGTCCATCGCGAGATCGGCGTCGCCTTTCGGAATGGGCAGGGCGTTGGCGTCGGGCGCGGAACCCGCGCGGGCGGTGATGAAGCCGCCGGATTGCTGAATTTTGTCGAAGGCGGCGCGGTCGGTGACGAGGTCTTTAACGACGGGGAAGGCGCGGGCGCGGAAGGGCTCGACGACGATGGTGTCACCGTCGCTAAAGGAGCGCATGTAGGTCTGGCAGGTGGCGACGCCTTTGCCGGGACCGTGGGGTTTGCCGTTGATGGTGCAGGAGCAGGTGCCGCAGATGCCTTCGCGGCAGTCGTGGGCAAAGGCGATGGGTTCGATGCCTTGGGCGGCGAGCTCGTCGTTTACGACGTCGAGCATCTCTAGGAAGGACATGTCCGGGCTGATGTCTTTCGCGGGATAATTGACGAAGGCACCGGCGGCGGCGGGGCCGGCTTGGCGCCAGACGCGGAGGGTGACAGAGAAGGTTTTGAGAGTGGAGGCAGCGACCATGGCGGGGAACGGGTAAGGGTTACTTGTAGTTACGGAGGCTCATCTTGGTGAACTCGTAGTTGAGCGCTTCGGTGTTGCGCACGGGGGTCTTGCCCTCGCCTTGGTATTCCCAAGCGGCGACGTGGCCGAATTTCTCGTCGTCGCGTTTGCACTCGCCGTCGGGATATTGGTGTTCTTCGCGGAAGTGGCCGCCGCAGCTTTCCTCGCGGGTGAGGGCGTCGCGGCACATCAGTTCGCCGAGATCGAGGAAGTCGGCGACGCGGCCGGCTTGTTCGAGGGATTGGTTAAGGGTGTCGGCGGAGCCGGGGACGTTGACGGAGGCGTTGAATTCCTCGCGCAGGGCGGGGATTTCTTGGAGCGCGGCTTCGAGGCCGGCTTTGGTGCGCGCCATGCCGCAGCGGTCCCACATGATTTTACCGAGTTTTTTGTGGAAGTGGCTGACAGGTTGTTTGCCCTTGGTGGCGAGGAAACGCGTGGTCTGCCCGCGGACGTTGGCTTCGGCTTGTTGGAACTCTGGGGCGTCGGCGGCGGGGCGTGAGCCGGGTTTCTGGCCGGCGAGGTAGTCGCCGATCGTGTAAGGAATGACGAAGTAACCGTCGGCGAGGCCTTGCATGAGGGCGGAGGCGCCGAGGCGGTTGGCGCCGTGGTCGGAGAAGTTGGCCTCACCGAGCACGAAGAGGCCCGGGATGTTGGACATGAGGTTATAATCCACCCAGAGGCCGCCCATGGTGTAGTGGACGGCGGGGTAGATGCGCATCGGGGCTTTGTAGGCGCTCTCGGCGGTGATCTCGTGGTAGATGTCGAAGAGGTTACCGTAGCGTTCGCGGACGGCGGGTTCGCCGAGGCGTTTGATGGCGTCAGCGAAATCGAGGTAAACGCCGAGGCCGGTGGAGCCGACGCCGCGGCCTTCGTCGCAGATGCGTTTGGCGGCGCGGGAGGCGATGTCGCGAGGGGCGAGGTTGCCGAAGCTGGGGTAGAGGCGCTCGAGGTAGTAATCGCGTTCGCTCTCGGGGATGGCGGCGGGGGCGCGGGTGTCGCCGGCTTTCTTCGGGGCCCAGATGCGGCCGTCGTTGCGGAGGGATTCCGACATGAGGGTGAGTTTCGACTGGTAGTCGCCGCTCACGGGGATGCAGGT
>CAJAFD010000034.1 GCA_903938935.1 uncultured Opitutia bacterium | reverse complement strand
CGATCGTCCCGCACTCGGCACGCCGATCAACGCCGTCTTGCCCCCAGGCGACACGGTGTTCGACATAGAGATCACGCCCAATCGTCCCGACTGCCTTTCGCACGTTGGTATCGCGCGCGAACTCGCGGCTTGGTTCAAAAAAGATCTCGTTTGCCCGCAGGGGAAATTCCGCGGCGCTCTGCCTGCGGGCGCCGCCACGCGGCAAGATCTGCTCGCTGTCGTGCGCGTAGAGGCGCCCGAAGATTGCCCGCTGTATCTCGCCCACGTTGTAACCGGGATCAAGATCGGTCCCAGTCCGGCGTGGCTGCAGCAACGTCTCGCGGCCGTCGGACTCCGCTCCATCAATAACGTCGTCGATATCGGCAACTTTGTGATGCTGGAAAGCGGTCAACCTTTGCACGCTTTTGATGCACGCAAACTCACAGGTGCGCAGATCGTCGTACGCCGCGCAGTTGATGGCGAAAAAATCACCACCCTCGATGGCAAGGAACGCACGCTCAATCGCTCGATGTTGGTTATCGCCGATGGGGCCAAACCGGTCGTCATCGCGGGTATCATGGGCGGAGAAAACTCTGGTGTTACCGCTGAGACCACAGACCTCGTGATCGAGTGCGCGATTTTCAAACGCCAATCCATCCGCGCCACCTCGAAGCGCCTCGGGCTCACGTCCGATTCTGCCTATCGCTACGAGCGCGGCGTCGATGCGCACGCTGCCCAAGCCGCGGCAGGCCGCGCGATCGACCTCATTCTTGAGCTCGCCGGCGGTCAACTGGTGGGGCCGATTCACCAAGTTGGTGACACTACTCCGTGGCAACGTGAGATCACGCTGGCTCCGGCTTTTGTGCGCGAACGTCTCGGTTTTGATATCGCCGACGCCGATATGAAACAAGCGCTTGAAGCCCTAAAACTGAAAGTCACTGAGCTGGGCGAAGTCACGCAGCAGGCACCTGGCGCGCAAAGCACGAAGCGAAGCGAATGGCGTGTCACGGTCCCGAGCTGGCGTGACGACTTGGATCGCCCGATCGATCTGGTGGAAGAAATTTTGCGCGTCTACGGCACCGAGCGGATTCCGCCGACGCGGGTCACGGTGCCCGGGCTGGTGGGCGATGATGATCCGGTCGTGTTGTTCAATCGACGCGTCACCGATTACCTCGTTGGCCACGATTTCCACGAATGCGTAAATTACACGCTGCGTCCCGGCGCGGAAGTGAAGACATGGGCTGCTGAAACCGCCGTCGCGGAACTCGCGCTCGCGAATCCCTTCGTCGAGGACCAATCGCATCTGCGTCCCACGCTCATCTCAGGTTTACTGGCTACATTGAAATTGAATCAATCGCGCGGCGTTCCCGTTTCGCGTCTCTGCGAAACCGGTCGTGTGTTTATCCAGAAAAATGGTCAGAATTTAGAGTGCGCCGCGGTCGGATTCATCGTGGCCGAAGACACGGAGCGGCGTTGGCGTCAGCGCGAAGCGTTTGATTTTTACGCTGCCAAACATCACGTCGTCTCGCTCGCGGGTTTGGCGGCGCTCGATCTGGAGCGGCAGCCCTTAGTCGCGGCGTCAGGCACACATTATGGCTGGCAAGAAGGGCAATCCGCCCTCGCTGGCGACCTGCAGCACGGTTGGACGGCAAGCTTTGGTTTGCTGAGCCTCGCGATGGCGAAGGCCTATGGAATCGAAGGTAAAGTTTACGCCGGTTTTTTTGCGATTCTGCCCGAGAAACTCGTCGCCGCCTCGGCGGCACGCAAACGCTACGCCGATTTCAGTCTCCAACCGGCCGCGCTGCGTGATCTCGCGTTGGTGGTTCCCGCCGCGACCGTGGCCAGCGAGGTGCAAAAAGCACTCGCCAAAGCCGCCCGCGCCGCCGTCGGCAACGCCTTCCATTTGGAAAGCGTCGCGGTGTTCGATGTTTACCAAGGCAAAGGTCTGCCCGAAGGCACTAAGAGCCTCGCCTTTTCACTCGTATTCCGGGCGCCCGATCGGACGCTCACCGACGACGAAGTGAATGCCGCGTTTAATAAAATCCAAACCGACGTCGTTCAATCCACCGGTTTCAGCATTCGCAAGTGATCATGTCGCAACCTGCCGAACTCAATATCGACCGCGTCGCCGAGCTATCGCGACTCGCGCTCACGCCCGAGGAAAAGACCCGCTTTGCGGCCCAACTCGGGAGCATCCTTGGACACATCGAGCAGTTGGCTAAAGTTGACGTCACCGGCATCGAGCCCACCGCCCATGCTTTCCCGCTGAACAACGTTTGGGCTGCGGATGTCGCGCAACCCGGTCTCGCGGTCAGCGCGGCGCTCCTCAACGCGCCCGCGCAACGCGACCACATGATTGTGGTTCCGAAAGTCGTGGATTAACGCCGATGTCCGCTCCGCTTCATTTTCAAACCATCGCCGAACTCTCGGCGAAACTTGCCACTGGCCAACTCTCTGCGGTGGAGCTCACGCAGGCAATCATCGCGCGGACCAAGGCCGTTGAGCCGCGGGTGCATGCTTTTAATTCCTTCCATGAACCGGCTGCGCTCGCCCAAGCCGCGGCCTCCGACGAGCGGCGCAGCGCCGGCCAGTCTGCCGGAGCGCTCGATGGTATTCCGATTGG
>CAJAFD010000033.1 GCA_903938935.1 uncultured Opitutia bacterium | reverse complement strand
GTCCACGTCGCCGTGCGCCGGCCGTGGAGCAGACTTTGGCGCAGCACGATCGCAAAGTCCGGACCGGGACTCGCCACCGCCAGCAGATGCGCGAGCGCAACTTTTGAAAACTCTAGGGCGTAATCGTGCATCCCGAAAAAAATCAGAGCGCGATTTCCTTGAATTGTGGCGACTGCGCCATCGCGTCCAATTGCCGGCTTTGCACGAAGGAACGCACTTCGGGATCGGCTCCGTGCTTTTTCTGAATCTCAGCCAATAAGCTGCGGGCTTCAGTCATGCGGCCCAGGAGCGCGAGGAGGTAAACCTGTTGGAGATAAAGTTGGGCCGACTTCGGCTCGAGTGCGTAAGCCTCTTCGTAGGCGTGGAGCGCCGATTCGTAAGCTGCTTTCGCCGCGGGCTTCCGGCCAAGGCGGACGCGAATCATCCCGAGCGAGATCCAGGTTTTCCCGTTATCAAATTCCAGCGCGGAGGCTTGCGTGAGTAATTTTTCTGCGCGCGCAAGTTCGCGAATCGTCAGGGCAAACTCCGCCTCGCTGATTAAGCTAGCCGCCTCTTTGCGCTGGAGCGAAGTGATGCTGGCCGATTTGGGTTTGCAGCCGGTGACGGCCAGCAAACTGAGCAAACTCCCGATAAAGACGACGATCTTGAACATCCCGGCAGAACGGCAATTCCGGCGAGACGCGTCAATCACGCGTCCCGCGGAACCTGAGCGCACCAACTCAGAGTGAATCCTTGCGCGTTTTTTTCTCACGCACCCGGAAGGCCGTGACGCGTTTTAAGAGTTCTTTTTTGAGTTTCTCCAGCCCGTCGCCTTCGCGGCAGGAGATCTCGATGACGTCGACCTTGTGGCGTTTTTTAAATTTAGTGAGCAGCGCGGCGGACTCGGGCACGTCCATCTTGTTCGCGGCGACCAGGCGCGGCTTGTCGAGCAGCGCGGGGTCGTAGAGTTTGAGTTCGTTGAGGAGGTGTTTGTAATCGTCGCGCGGGTCGCGCGCATCGGTACCCGCCATGTCGATGATGAGGACAAGGACGGCGCAGCGTTCGATGTGGCGGAGAAACCGGTGGCCTAGGCCGCGGTTTTCGTTGGCGCCTTCGATGAGACCGGGGATGTCGGCGAGTAAGAGATGACGGTGGCCTTTGCGTTCATCGAGGAAGTCGATGACGCCGATCTGCGGATGCAGGGTCGTGAACGGATAAGCCGCCATCTTCGGGCGGGCTTTGGTGATGGAATTGGTGAGCGAAGATTTGCCGGCGTTGGGGAAGCCCACGAGGCCGACGTCGGCGATGCTCTTCAAGACGAGGCGATAGGCGCCGCGAGCGCCGTCGAGGCCGTCGTTGGCGCGCTTGGGGGCGCGGTTGGTGGAGTTCTTAAAGTGGGTGTTGCCCCAGCCGCCGTTGCCACCTTTGCAGAGGATGACGCGTTGGCCGTCTTCGACAATTTCGGCGACGGGCAAGTCGGTCGCTTCGTCGATGACGACGGTGCCGAGGGGCATGCGGAGTTCGGCCGATTTACCTTCGCGGCCGTTGCAATCTTTGCCTTGGCCGTGTTCGCCGCGTTCGGCGCGCCAGTGGGGCTGATACTTGTAATCGACTAGATTGTTGGTGTTAACGTCACCAACGAGAATGACGTCACCGCCGCGGCCACCATCGCCACCGTTGGGGCCGCCCCAAGGTTCGTATTTCTCGCGGCGAAACGACACGCAGCCACGACCGCCGTCACCGGCGCTTACTTTGATTACACATTCGTCAACAAACATGAGGCCACGATGCAGATGCTTCCGCCTTTGCCAAGGGGGGTCTTCAACGACGCCGCGGGGCGCTCATCACAGGGCGACTTTGATGCCTTTGCGCAGGTAGGTGGGGACGTCGAGGTCTTGGCCGTCGAAAAGATTGCGGTCGGTTTTTTCGAAGTGGCCACGGCTCTCAACTTCGCCGAAGCCAAACTCGTCTTGATCCAACTTGGCGGCGGCGGCGGCGGCGGCGCGGGCTTCGGCGGCGGTCGCGGGAGGGTGAGCCGCCGGCGTGGGAAAAAGTTCCGAGGCCGGTTCGGCCTGGGGCATCGGCGGCGTGGAATCAGCGCGGCCCAGGGAGGCGCGTTTGCCTGAGGCGGCCAGACGACGCGTGAGGCCGGTGCGGCCGTTGAGATCACTGGTGCCGAGGACACAGATTTCGATACGTTGCGGCATGGCCTCGTCGATGACGGCGCCCATGACAATAGAGGAATCGCGACCAAATTTTTCCGCGATGGCGCTCATGAGGTCGTTGACCTTGGGCAGCGTGAGATCGGTGCCACCGATGATATTAACGAGGAGTCGGTCCGCCTTGCGGGAAAATTCCGGGGTGTGAAGTAGCGGGCAAAGTTTTAAACTTTCGATGGCCTCATGGGCGGCGTTGGGGCCGGTGCCATGGCCGAGGCCAAAGAGAGTTTTGCCGCCGCGCTGTTGGAAGACTTGGCGCAGCGTGGCGAAGTCGAGGTTGATGAGGCCGGTCTTCATGAGCATCGACCAGATGGATTTCACGCCACGACCGATCCACTCATCGGCGCGGGCGAAGGAATCGAGGACCGTCTCGTTCTCGGCGCCCTCCTGGAGGAGCATGTCGTTGGGCAGAGGAATAACAGCGTCGCATACTTTGCGCAGTGCGAGCAGGCCTTCTTCGGCTTGTTTGAGGCGACGGCCACCCTCGAAGCTGAAAGGCATCGTGACAAAGGCGATAACGAGGGCGCCAGTCTCGGCGGCAATTTCGGCGACAACCGGAGCAGCGCCGCTACCCGTGCCACCGCCCATACCCGCGATTAAAAAAACGAGGTCGCAGTCTTTGACGACGGTAGAGATTTTTTCACGGTCAGCTTCGGCGGCTTCGCGTCCGAGTTCGGGGTCACCGCCAGCTCCGAGGCCACGAGTGACGCTCATGCCGATGAGCACCTTGTCCTGCACCGGCGAGCTCGAGAGCGCCTGGTGATCGGTGTTGATCACGGCGAGCTGGAGCCGCTCTAGGTTTTCCATTTTGAGGCGGTCCACGGCGTTGGAGCCGGCGCCGCCGACCCCGACGAGTTTGATGGCGACGCTGCGGTCCGCGAGGAGCTGGGAATCGAGGGGCAATTCGGAGGGATTCATGACGCAGCTCAGGAAGTGGTGAAGAGACGGGAAACGCTGTGCAAGAAACCCGATTTACGCCGCACGGGCGCAGATTTTTCACCTTGGGTGCTGATCCCATAATAAAGCAAGCCGAGCGCCGTGTGGTAGCCGGGATCGCGAAGATTTTCCGCCACCCATGTGGGCGCTTCGCCGAGGTGAGCCGGCACGTTGAAAACTTTGGCCGCGCATTCGGCGATGTCGGGAATTTTGGCCGTGCCGCCGGTCAAGACGACGCCCGCCTGGCAGGTTTCGGGCGAGAAGCTGTGACCCAATTTTTTCTTCACGACTTCGAGCAATTCCCAAATCCGGGCCGACGTGATTTGCTCGATGGCGTAACGTGGAAATTGGCGGTCACCGATGGCGAAGTTACCGTCGAGCCAAACTTTTTCGGTTTTATCACGAGCTTGGAGCATGGCGCGCCCGTGACGGAGTTTAAGTTTATCGGCTTGGCCGTCCGTGAGGCGGAGACCGAGGCTGAGATCGTTGGTGAGGTGCGAGCCGCCGACCGGAACGACACCGGTGGTGTGCGCGACGCCATCGCGATAAAGGACAAAATCGGTGGTGCCGGCGCCGATGTCGATGACCAGTACGCCGTTTTGGCGTTCTTCGGCGGTCGTGACCATGTGACCCGAGGCGAGACTGGAAAGCACGAGTTCGCGCACTTCTAGATTAAATCCGCGAATGACGTGGATGTTGTCGGCGAGGCGTTGTTCTTGGCCGTGGACGGTCCAGTAACCGACTTCGAGTTTTTGACCGACGAGATTTTCCGGCGACGTCGGCACTAGGCGACCATCGACGCGAAACGGGCGGCGAATATGGTGCACGACCATGCGGCCAGGTGGGAGATCTTTGGATTTGGCCAAATCGCAAACGGTACGAATGTCTTCGCGCTCGATCATGTTATCGGCCGATTTCACGTTGACGGAGGCTTCGTTGTAAAAGCCTTCGAGGTGCCCGCCGGTCTGGGCGAGAAACACCAACTCGATGCGTTCACCCGCATCGCGTTCGGCGAGCTCGAGGGCGCTGTGGGTGCATTCGCTGGCGGCCTTGTAATCGACGACGGCGCCCTTGATGACGCCGCGCGAGGCGCATTCACCGCGTCCGATGATCGCGAGTTCACGGCCATTATATTCGCCAATGAGAGCGGTGACTTTGGAGGTGCCGATTTCGACGGCACCGATGAAGGTGGGTTTGGAACTCACGGAGCTTTTTTGGGCTGAGTGGAAAAATTACCGAAAGCAGTGGTCTGGGGCGAGGACGGTTTAGAACCGACTGGCATTGCGCCGGCTTTGGGCGATGGGGCGGACTTGGTCGACGGGGCGGTTTTGCCGATGGCGGAGGTCGTGGGCAGGAGTGGTGTATCCAGTGTGAACGTGACGTCGCGACCGTTGGCGAGATTGATGCGTTTGAACGTCGCCCCTTGGGCGGCGATGCGATCCAGCGTGAGATCGAGGTTCGCGAGTTGCGTAAAATAATCGGTGGTGGCGCTAAAAACAATCGTGCCGCCCGAGGCCGTACGCACCTCGATCTCGGCGTCGGCATTAAGTCGGGCGAGCGACACGACCCGCCAGGCGGCGTAAAGGTGCTCCGCTTCAAGCTGGGCCTTGGCGATCAGATCGGACGCGGCGCCCATCCCCTCGATGGCTTGGAATCCGTTAGCGGTGCGCGCGAGCTTCATGGGCTCGAGCCACGGCAGCGAGTTGAGTAACGCCATCTCATATCCGATGCCGGGAAACACGACGCCATCCCGCGCGACGAGGAAAGCTTGCGGCTCGCCGTTGGCCAATTGGGCCATGACCCGAGCCACGGGCATGCGCTCGGTGATGCGGACCTTGAGCGTAGAGGGGAAAATTTTCGTCAACACCGCTGTCTTAACCTGGCTGTGCGCGAGGAGACGCTCACGCAATTCATCGAGATCGAGACCAATCAACGAAGCATTCCGCGGCAAGGCTAGCGTACGTACCAGCCAACCCGGATCCGCACCCAGAAATCCGTCGGTCTCTAAGCGGGGCGGCCCCAACGGCACCGCCGCAACGGCCGGAGCCGTGCGGGAATTTTCCCGCAACTCATGAGTCACCTGCCAGATTCCCACCAACACTCCCACGATTACAATCACCGCGACCGCAAAACGCACCATCGACCCGGCGAGTCGACGCCGGCCCTCGCGCGACATCGCGCGCGGTTTCACCGGCTGGGGAATATCTCTCCAGCTTCGGCCGGCAGGGTTGTTATTAGGATCGATTCGCAAGAAATTCAGCGAGCCACAGCCGCGGAAAAACGCCCCAGTGCGGGCGACACCAACTCACGGGCCAAAGCCGTGAAATCTAGCCCCGCACACCGCGCACTCATCGGCAGTAAACTCGTTTCCTTCATGCCCGGCAGCGTATTGATTTCCAGCAAATAAAGCTCAGCGCTACCGACCAGGATAAAATCCACTCGCGCATAATCCCGACAACCACAGGCGGCGAAGGCCGACTCAGCGGCGCGCTGGACACTCAGCGTCGTGGCCGCATCCAGCGGCGCAGGCGCAAAATACTCCGTCGCACCCTTGGTGTATTTACTCGCGTAATCATAAACCCCCGACTTCGGCCGAATCTCCACCACGCCCATCGCCGCGCCTCGCAGGACGCCGACCGAAAGCTCCCGGCCCAGCAAGCGACGTTCCGCGAGCCAAGAACCCGGCGTGAGTCGCGCGAGCGAAGCGGCGAGTTCGCCACGACCCGCGTTAATCGTCAGACCAACGCTGCTGCCTTGATCGTTGGGCTTGAGCACCACCTGCTCACCCAACTTCGCCACCAGCTCATCGGCCGTCGGCGCCGCTTTCGCGTCAAAAACCACACCGGGACCAATCTGCACCCCGCGCGCGGCCGCGGCATTTTTCGTGCGCGTCTTGTCCATGGTGAGCGCGCTGCTCGCCGCATCACAACCCGCGTAAACGACCCCCGCCGCATCGAGGAGACGTTGCATCGAACCGTCTTCACCGAACCCGCCATGCAACGTCGAAAAAACCACATGCCGCTTCGGATCGAGTCCCGCCGGCAGGGCGTCAGCCGTGATTTCAAAAAGCCGCGTCGGGAAAGAACGGGCGAGCGCGCACGCGCTCGCAAGACCAGAGCCGAGTGAAACGTCGCGCTCAGAAGAGGTGCCGCCGGCGAACACCGCGATTTCAGGAAGTGAATGCATGAAATTAAATATGAAGATGCGCCCTCAGAGCACGTCTTTCCAGTGCTGGCCGTAAAGCAAAACTTCTGGCTCCAGCTCCACGCCTTGGGCCGCGCGCACGCGCGCACGCACCCGGCGGACGAGTTCGATCAAGTCGGCGCTCGTGGCCGCACCGCGATTTACCATGAAATTAGCATGAATCGGCGAGACCTCGGCGTCCCCCACCCGCTCGCCCTTGAGTCCACTTTGGTCGATGAGTCGGCCGGCCGAATTACCCGGTGGATTTTTAAAAATACATCCCGCACTGGGCTCACGCGGTTGGGATTCCTGACGCTTCTTTTTATAAACATCGATCTGCCGTCCGACCGCTTCGGTATCAGCGTGAGCTGCCGGACGCAGCAACGCGCCGAGCGCGATCGCATCATGCAACTCGGCGCAATGCCGATAATCCACGTGCATCGCCGCGCGGTCCAAAGTTCGGCTTTCGCCCGCGGCTGTGATGAGTTGAACCGCCTCCACCACGTCGAACATCCAGCCGCCCATCGCGCCGGCATTCATGCGCAGCGCGCCACCGACATTACCCGGAATACCCTCGAGAAATTCAAAACCCGTTAACCCCGCCTTCGCCGCGAGGCCGCATAGATTTTTCAACCTGAGTCCAGCGCCCACCCAAACGGCACCGTCCGGGCGCGGTTCAAATTTCGCCCAATTTTCATGCGCCATTGAGATCACCAATGCCTCCACGCCAGCGTCCGGGACAATGAGATTGGAACCGCGACCGAGCGGCAATACCGCGATTCCTGCCGTCGCCGCCGCGGTGAGCAACAGGCGCATATCTTCTTCACTGCCCGGCTCGGCATAAAGTCGAGCGGAGCCACCGATGCGGATCGTGGTTTTTACCGCGAGTGGTTCTTCACACGTGAATTTAGCCGTAGCGCGGAGACGCGGGCGCATCGCTTGGTGAAATTCATCCCAGCGCTGCGCGCGCGCGGAGGCGGGCGTGGATTGATCGGCGGAATGTGAAGGTACTGGGTTCATGGGGCCGAGTTGGATGAAATTGCTGCGGCGCACGCCGGTGAGCCCGCGAGTCGCTCAAGATCGTTGACCATGACTGCGACCGAATCGGCGCCATCCATCGCTTTGAGCCCGACGCGATATTGAGACAGCCGGCCGTCATTAAAAATCAAATCCAGCACCGTGCTGCATAGCTGCGGGAGAGCGGCCTGTTCGACGACGAGGCCGCCGCCCTGTTGCTCGAAATAGGCCGCGTTGGCCCGCTGGTGATCGTCGGCGGATTGAGGGAAAGGCACGAGGATCGCCGGCGTCTCACAACGAATCAGTTCCGCGATAGAACCGGCCCCAGCTCGCGACACGACAAGATCGGCCGCTGAAAGCAGTTGGGCCACGCGGTCACTGAACGGCACAAACGTCGCGCCGATCGGCTCGCCCGTTTTCGTTTTCAGCGCGAGCGACTCGGTCGCACCTTTGCCCAATCCGGTCACACAATAAAGCTGCACGCCTTCATGCGCGAGGGCCGCAACATGTTCCCGCGCCCATTGATTGAGAGCACTCGCGCCTTGGCTGCCACCGAGCAAGACGATCACCTTGCGCATCGGATCCAATCCCAACGCCAGACGCGCTTCGATGGCTGAGGTCCGCACAATCTCGCGCCGCACCGGTGGAGCCGCGTACCGTAGAGACGCGGCTTGCAAGCGAGGAAGCAGCACCCCCGGCGGCAAGTAGACGAGTGTCGCTAAACGCCCCAGCCAACGAATCGCCAGACCCGGCACGCGATTGGATTCATGCAACACCACCGGCAACCGAGCCCATCGCCCCGCCAACACGATCGGCGCCGAGGTAAAGCCGCCAAAACCCACAATACCGACCGGCGAAGTCTGCCGAATGAGCCGACGGCAAAACCGCACCGCCCGAAATTGCGCAACGAGACAACGCACCAAAGCGATCGGGCGCCAAGAAAACCCCGAACCCGGCATGCGGGCGAACTGCATCTGCGGATAGTTCTCGATGAGACGGGCATCCACTTTTTTCTGACTGATTAACAACGTGGCGGTGTGGCCACGAGCCGTGAGCCCCTCGGCCAGAGCGATACCCGGCGAAAGATGTCCGCCAGTGCCACCGCAAGAGATGAGAAAGTGACTCATGGAATTTTTAGTAAACGGTGCCGTAAAAATACCCTAGATACTTAACCCAGCACCTCACGCATCGAACGCGATTTTTCGGCCAACACCGCCCGACCCCACGTGCGCTGCGTATTGAGGATGATACCCAACAGCAAACCCATGAGCAACAGATTCGACAGTCCGGCACTGATAAAAGGTAGCGACATTCCCTTGGTGGGAAACACGCCAGTCACCACGCCGAGATTCACGATCGACTGCAAACAGATCAACATGAGGCAACCGGTCACGAGTAAGAAATGGAAGAGGTTAGGCGCACGACGCAGATGCACGAGTCCAGCGATGAAGATCGTCGCAAAAACCGCCACCACGCCGAGCGTAAACCAGAGCCCAAGCTCTTCGCCGACGACCGCAAAAATAAAATCGGTGTGCGCTTCAGGCAAAAAATTCAGCTGCTGTCGCCCCTGCCCCAACCCAGCGCCCTCGGTGCCACCGGCCGCGTAAGCCGCCAAGGCTTGGTACAATTGATAAGTTCCGCCCTGCTTGTTGCCCTCGACATCAAGAAAAGCCACAAAACGCCGCAAGCGATTCGGGTTATGGATCACCATCACCGCAAAAAAGAAAATCGCGAGTCCCACGGTCGGCAAAATATAGCGCCATTTTGCACCGGCCAAAAACAGCAAGGTGAGTCCCACCACCAACGCGAGCGCCGCCGTACCGAAATCCGGCTCAAGCATGATCAAGCCCACGAAAGCGCCGATCAAAGCCAGCGGGACCAAATAACCACGCACCAGTTCACCGATACGCGTCTGATTCAACGCGAGGTAATGCGAAAGGCAAAATACCAACGCGAACTTGGCCAATTCTGATACTTGCAAACGTACGGGCCCCAACCCCAACCAACGACGACTACCTTTCACGGAAATTCCCAAACCTGGGACCAATACCAACACCAATAAAAACAAAGCGATACCGGCGATCCACCATGAATAACGGCGCGCGTAATCTAGGTTGATTCGACTAGCGATGAAGCACAGACCGCCGGCCAAAAAGACCCCTAAGATCTGTTTATTGAGATAATAATATGGACCCTGCTTAAACGACGCGCTGGCACTGAACAAAATCGTCAGGCCCAAAATCGTAAGCCCAATGCAACAGACAGCGATCAACGCGGCGGGATTAATGAGCTGGCGGGCACGAGGCGGAGCGACGGGCGCGGTCGACATGGCAGGCTCAAAAAAGCAAAAAACAAAAAAGAGGAATGCCGCAAAGATCAGCGACTGCGCACAGCATGGATTTTTTTAGAGCTTAGGCGCTGGGGCTTCCTCGACCTTGATTACCGGCACATCCGCGCCCGTCGCCGGCTTCAAACCCGCATCCAAATCTTGCTCAACCGGAGGAACGACAAACAGCGGCTTCATCGGTTCAGGAGCTTTAGTGCTATCCACCGGTTTTGCGGCAGCTTTGGCTTTGTTCGCCGCTGTCGGAGCTGGTATCGTGAGAATCTGGCCAGCAGTGATTTTTTGCGGGTCGGTAATGTTATTGGCTACAGCAATATCGCCCTGACGAACCCCGTACTTGCGCGCGATCGTGCCCAGCGACTCGCCCATTTTGATGGTATGGGAAACGGTATCTCCAGCGGGTTTGATCGCGGCATTGGCCGAGGACGTAGCCGCCTTGGCGGGAGTGACCGCTGGCGATGTTGTCGCACCCACCGCGGGGGCCTTACCAGGGATGATTAGTTTTTGGCCGAGACGCAGGGCAGATCCGGCTTTGATGTTATTGGCCGCGGCGAGTTCGCCGACGGAAAGATGATTTTTCTTCGCGATCGTCCAAAGACTGTCATTTTTAACGACCACATAGGTCGTAGCCGGAGTGACATTGTCCAAGGGAGCGGCCTCAAGGGCGCTGGCCGCCGGAGTGCCGGGACGTGTAGGCGTGAAACGCACGCCACCGACCGCACTACTCATCGGTTCAGCCCCGAGTGGCGCAGCCGTTAGAGAAGATTCCGTCGCGACTGATGTGCCGCCGTTGAGCGGCACGCTCACCACGGGCGCAGCTGGAGCAGGAGCGGCTGCGGTATCCGTCGGCGTCGGGGCGGGTTTACTCGTCGAGCTGCACCCAGGATTAGCGAAAATAAGCATGAGCGCGAATAGGTGGATGCCGACGACTACGCCAAAGACACGGATGATTTTCATGGTTAAAGGAGATGGTTGTTTAGGATTAAAAACGCACGTTCAATCGAGGAGCGAAATTCGAGTAAGATAGTCAGTGTACAGCGCAAGATTAACGCAGCTTCAGCGTACCGAGCCCGACGAGGGCAAAAATCAGCGACAAAACCCAAAATCGCAGAACGACCTTAGTCTCAGGCCAGCCCTTTTTTTGGAAATGATGATGGATCGGCGCCATCAGGAAAAACCGTTTGCCTTCCCCCGTCGGACTTCGGCGTTTGGTGTATTTAAACACCGACACTTGGATCATAACCGAGGCGGCTTCCCACACGAAAACTCCGCCAACGATAAGCAACGTCAGCGGCTGCTGCACCATAAACGCCATGATTCCGATCAAACCACCGAGCGCCAGCGAACCCGTGTCGCCCATGAAAACTTCCGCTGGGAAAGAATTGTACCAAAGAAACGCCATTCCAGCACCCACGAGCGCACCACAGACCACCGTCAATTCGCCGACTCCCGCCACATATGGAATCAATAGATAATCGGAAATGATCACGTTGCCGGCGACGTAGGCCAAAATTCCATACACGAGCGAAACCGAGATCGTGCAACCGATCGCGAGCCCATCCAAGCCATCCGTCAGATTGATCGCGTTACTAAAACCGACGAGCCACAGATAGATAAAAATGAACAGCGCCGGCAGTCCGATCACACCCGAGAACACATAAATCGGATGTTTTACAAACGGCACCCATAGCTCTCGGATTTTTTCCGCGCTGCTGGGGTGCCAAAGCAGCGCGACCAGCGCGACTACGGTGACCAAGGTCTGCCAAAAAATTTTCTCCCGCGAAGAGATACCGTTACGATTCTTGTGCACTACTTTGAGCCAATCGTCGCGGAAACCGACCGCCGTGAGTGCCGCATAAACAAAAAGCGCGATGCCGACCCAAATTTTAGGTTCCGCCCAGAGCACCGATGAGCCAAACACCGCTGCAAAAATCAGCAATCCACCCATCGTAGGGGTGTTTTTTTTATCAAAGCGCTGCGCGAGATCACCCGTCCGGTCGTCGTCGTAGTGCTGGCCAAACTTTAATTTGCGCAACTTCGCAATGAGCCAAGGCCCGATGATAAAGCCGATCATCGCGGCGGTCACGGTCGCGCCCACGGTACGAAACGTCAGGGACCGAAACACGCGTAACGGGCCGTAAAAATCTTCGAAATTAGCCAGATAACTTAGCATGACGAAATGGGTTCTAAGAGTGCGCCAAGCGCCGCTTCGAGTTGATAACGCCGACTACCTTTAACAAAAATTGCGCCGCGGAAACCCGTAATCGCCGCGGCGATGTCGGCCTGCCTCGTCACCACCGAAATCTGCGCGGCATTCCGCCCCTGCTCAATCGCTCCGGCACGAAGTTCGTCCGCGTAATCACCGATCGTCACAAGCACATCCTCAGCGCGCAACTCGATCGATCGGCCTAACTCGCGGTGATGGCGCGCCGCTTCCACCCCGAGCTCCTCCATGCCGCCGACCACATAAAGCCGTGGTTCCGTTGCTGGAGCCACCGCGCGAAACGTCACCAGCGCATCACGCATCGAGGCCGGGTTGGCGTTGTAACAATCAAGATAGAGCAAGCACCCCGAGACTCGCCGCCATTCCCCGCGCATCGCCGCAGGTGCATAAGACTGCAAACGTTCCTGAATCGCCGCCGCACTCACGCCGAGGTGCAAAGCCGCGCTGATCGCGAGTGCCGCATTTTGCGCCATTCCATCGGTCACACGGCTCAGCGTAAAAGCCGACGACTCACCATCTCCTCTCAAAATCTGAAGGCGCGTTGTTTCCGCTGATTGCGTGAGAACAAAACCGACCGTGTTCAGACAATTTTTTAGCTCTGCGTGCAGCGCAATCGGCTCCACTTTGATATGGGAAACCGTGAGTTTTTGAAACGCTGGAAACGCGGCGCATTGGGCCGGATAGATTGCGACGCCCGAAGGTCGCACCGCCGCAGAAAGTCGCGATTTCTCCTCAGCGACACCGTCGAGTGAACCCAGTTCTTTAATATGCGCCGCAGCGACCAGCGTAGTGAGCGCGACATCCGGCTCGATCATCCCCGCAAGGATGGCCATATCGTCCGGAGCGCTGATGCCGGCTTCGATCACCGCAAATTGATGCCGACTCGGATCTAACCGAGTAAGCGTCAGGGGCACGCCGAGGTGATTGTTAAGGTTTCCTTCGGTCGCGAGTACGGGGCTAGCTTCCGCGCTAGCGCCCAGCAGTAAAGCGAGCAGGTTTTTCGTCGAAGTCTTACCCGCGCTGCCGGTGATGCCGATTACGGGACCGGCAAATGCGCGCCGGTGTTCGCGCGCAATCGCCTGAAACGCGGCGAGAGGATCTTCGACGATGAGTTGCGGCAGAGCCACGTTGAGATTGGGCGATGAGACGATCGCGGCCGAAGCCCCAGCTTGGAGCGCGGTCGCGAGAAAATCATGGCCATCGCGAGCGGCCGTTTTGAGCGCGACGAAAATTTCACCGGTGCGGACTTGGCGCGTATCGATGGCGAAGCCACTCAACCGAGCGTGCGGCGAAACCGTCCAGCGACCGGCGGTCCAACGAGCAAGTTCGCCTGAATCAAAATGCGGCATCAGAAGATGGGCGTTTTGCAACGAAGCAGTTCCCGCACGACTTCGCGGTCATCAAAAGGGATCACCGTTGAGGCTAAATGCTGATAGCTTTCGTGCCCTTTACCCGCGATCACGAGGCTATCGCCTGGCTTGCAGGCGTCGAGTGCGAGGCTGATGGCTCGGCGCCGATCTTCGATCCACGTAAATTTTTCCTGCTGGGTTACGCCCGCCTGTAGGTCGGCGAAAATTTGGGTGAGCGATTCGTCTTTCGGATTATCGGCCGTCACCATCGCAAAATCCGCGAACTCCTGCACCGTCTCTGCCATAACTGCCCGTTGCGTACGTTCACGATGACCCACGCAACCAAAGACCACGAAGAGACGCCCAGGCGTCATCGCTCGCACCATCCCCAGCGCCGCGCGCAACGAATTCGCCGTGTGAGCGTAATCTACCAAAACTTGGAATCCCTGCCCTTCCTCAATGCGTTCCATCCGGCCGGGGATGCCCTTGAAGGCGCGTAACTTGGCGAGAAAAACAAAGGGATCGCGGCCGAGGCCATAGGCCGTGGCAATCGCGGCCAGCAAGTTGCTCAAATTATAACTTCCCACCAAAGGCGACTCGATCGGCATCTCGCCAGCGGGCCAGATGAGTTTGAAGTTCGTGCTTTTGAGCGTGTACACGATGTTTTCCGCGCGGACTTGCGCCGCAGGAGTTTCACCAAATGTGACGGTGCGTACCTCCGCGGGTATGCGCGCCGCGAGCTGAGCGCCATGTCGGTCGTCGAGATTGACTACGGCAACTTTCGGCGCGGCGCCATTTTCACCATTAAACAAACGCGTTTTAACGTTAAAATAAGCGTCCGTAGTGGCGTGATAATCAAGGTGCTCGCTGGAGAGATTGGTAAAAACAGCGGCCCCCAGACGGAGCCCTTGGACGCGTTGTTGGTCGATGCCGTGTGAGCTGATTTCTACGACCGCTTGGCGACAACCGGCCTCACGCATCTGCGCGAGCATGCCGTAAACATCCAGCGACTCGGGCGTGGTGCGAAACGAGGGGACTGTGCGAGCGCCGAGATCGTAGTTAATCGTTCCCATGAGCCCGACCCGTTGGTCGCCGCTGAGGAAATGTTGGATCAGGTGCGCCACCGTGGTCTTACCACTGGTGCCGGTGACACCGACGACGGAGAGATCACGATCAGGAAATTTGTAGTAGCGCTGCGAAACCCGTGCAAGTGAGGCCCGCGCGTTGGCGACATGGATAAACGTTACTTTTGCCGGTGGATGCGCCGGCATTTTTTCCGTGACGATGGCGACCGCGCCGCGACTCATGGCTTCATCGACAAAATGCGCTCCATCCAAACGAAATCCAGGGAGCGCAAAAAAAACATTACCCGGCGCCACACGTCGACTGTCCATGGCCAAGCCCGAGATCGGGCGCTCCAAACTTCCCTTGATCGCGAGGATCTCATCGTCGCCAAAGTAGTCTGAAAGTTTAGGCGCTTTTTTGAAGACGCGATTAAGCGCCACCGTCTCACCTCGCGTACGCCGCACCGGACGGGGCGCAAACGCCGCAATGAGCGCATGATTCGTTGAAAGATAGCCGATCATTAACGCGATCCCTTCTGCGCGAGGCGCGAGGCAGGATTTTTTGAACTTGGGGCGATGGGCGAGACGGGCGCCACCGGCTTGATATCCAAGTGACGGATAAGTTGCTCTGCCACGCGCTTGAAGGAAGGGGCCGCGACTTTTGAGCCGTAAGCGACACCACCGGGACAATTTTTATCGGCGCCGTCGACGATTACTGAAATCACGAGACGCGGTTGGCTCGCCGGTAAAAATCCGACAAAGGAAACCACGTGTTCGCGCTCGGAGTAGCGTCCATTGACGATCTTTTGTGAGGTGCCGGTTTTTCCAGCGACTTCATAATCTTTAATCGCAGCTTCCGGCGCAGTCCCTTCTTTCGATGCTACGCCCTGCAACATCCGCGCCACCGTTTGCGCGGTACGTTCGGAGACAACTCGATCGCCCTCGCGGCGATCAAAGCGATAAACGACTTCACCCGAAGAATCCAACACCTGCCGGATGATACTAGGGCGCAACATGACGCCACCGCTCGCGATCACCGTCATCGCCTGATGCATTTGTAAAGGCGTGGCGGCGATGGAGTGCCCCATCGGCATGCGCGTGATCGTGAGTCCGTCCCATTTCTTCGGCGACGCCAACATACCGGGGCTTTCAATCCCAAGGTTGGGAAATCCTGTGAGTTGGCCGAATCCGAAAGCGCGGGCGTAACCGTAAAAACGATCATCGCCCATGAGCATCGCGAGTTGAGCCGCCCCGCGATTAGAGGAGTGTGCGACTATTTCTGCGACATTGAGACGGTGGTCAAAATTATGATCTTCGCGGGGGAGTTTGCGGGTCTTGCCTTGGTAATTGATGGTTTCGGTCGTGCAGTCGAAGGTGGAACCCGTGTTGACTAAACCTTCGTTGAGCGCGCCGGCCACAGCCACGATTTTAAAAACCGAGCCGGGTTCGTACATATCCGCTACGGCGATGTTGCGCATTCGCCCCTGCTCTTCTTTGGCGAGTTTATTGTAAGTATTAAGATCGAAGCTCGGATAATTTCCGAGAGCGAGAATGAAACCCGTACGCGGATCACTGACGATGATGGTGGCTTTCTCGGGCTCGTATTTTGCGGCGATGGCGGCGAGTTCTTCATCGACGATTTGTTGGACGACAGAATCGATGGAGAGTTTTACGCTGTAGCCGTCGGCGGCGGGTACTTGGCGAGTACGAAACTGGGCGAGCTCTTCGCGCTTGCCGTCTTTTTCCGATTCGAGCCAACCGTTGAGACCGTGGAGATAAAAATCGGCGTAACGCTCGATACCCGTTACGGGGCGCTCCGCGCGATCCACGTAGCCGATGATGTGCGAGGCGATGGAGTTATTAGGATACGCACGACGATAGACGCGCTGGCCAATCACGCCTTTAATGTTCAGTTGTTTGATCGCGGTGAACGTCGTTTCGGTGATCGAGTCGCTCAATTTTGCGAAGCGGATAGGGCGGTTGCCCGCTGAGTCAGGAGCCTCGTCGTCATCCTCGGAATTTTCTTCTTCGCCGTCGGTGGAAGCTGCGGGATCGGTGATTTCGACCGGAGTGACGTTGAACGCAAACGAAGGTGCTTTTGCTGCCGAGGAACCGTTGCTCGCTGCGGTCTTCGCTTTGATTGACGCAGCAGCGGAACGGGTCTTGGTGTTGAAAATCCGGGTGAGTTCACCTGGATTCATACCGATCAAGGCGGCGAGTTGAGGCCACTTAGCTTCGTCTTCTTTGCGGAGCGACTGTGGATCGACGGCGAGAATGATGAGCGAGCGACTTGTGGCCAGTTTAGCTCCGTTCGTATCGAGGATGTCGCCACGTCGTCCCGGTAACGGATCAATTTTATAGCGAGCTTGAGAAACGTAGCGCAGCAAGGCGTCACGATCGATGACGTGCAACCAGACCAGACGCGCACCGACACCGACAAAACTCGCCAGCACAATAGTGGCGAGGAGGATTTGACGCGGGTTGGATGCGAAGCCCTTAGACATGGCTAGTTACGCGAGGCTAATTTAAAGCTGATGGCTGTGGGCCGATCGGACATCAGACCGCGACTGGCCTTGGCCGCGAGACGCATACCGGCATTTTCAGCAATGGACTGAGCGACCGGCATGACGAGGCCAAGGCGCATTGAGATATTGCGCTGTTTGAGGCGAGCTGGGTCTTGCTCAATTTCGATCGCAGTCGCAGTTTCGTCGAGGTGGCGATGCAGCTCAGCGAGGCGCGACTCGAGGGCCTTGTTGGCGTTGGCCGTGAGAGAAATTTGATGACGCATCCACACCGCACCCAGTCCGAGCGAACCGCTGAAGCAGATCGTGCACAGGGTGAAAATGAAGAATTGATTCACAAAAGCGTGGTTGGTGGTACGCATGTTCGGATTAGAGGAATCGTGAGGTGCTGATCAGAGTTTACGGAGCGCGCGGAGTTTGGCGGAGCGGCTACGAGGGTTGGCGGCGAGCTCGTCTTCCGCGGGCGTCACTGGTCGGCGGGTGAGCGGCTCGGCGTATTTTTTGCGCAGATCCTGCGGGAGAGAATCGTGGGCGCCTTCGGGTTGGCCGCATTGACGTCGGAAAAACTGTTTAACGGGCCGATCTTCCAACGAATGAAAACTGATGACGACGAGCACGCCAGCGGGAGCGAGTTTCGCAAACGCAGCGGGCAAGGCGCGCTCGATCGCGCCGAGTTCGTCGTTCACGGCGATGCGGATGCCCTGAAACGAACGCGTCGCGGGGTGAACCTTGGAGGTATGGCGATCCCGCGGCGGGATGGCCTCAGAGATCAAACTAGCGAGCGTGGCGGTGCGGGCTAATGCACCCGTGGCGCGGGCCGCGATCAACGCGCGGACGACACGACGCCAGTTTTGTTCTTCGCCATAATCGCGGATCGCGCGCACCAGCATTTCCTCGGTCGCCGTTTCGAGCCAGCGACTCGCCGGCACACCGGCGCGAGGATCCATCCGCATGTCCGCCGGAGCGTCCTGACGAAACGAGAAACCGCGCTCACCATCATCGAGCTGAAAAGAGGAAACCCCGAGGTCAAAAAGGATGCCGTCGAATCCCGTTTCCGGGAGGTCGCCGAGCTGACCAAAATCTCGATCCACGAGGGTAAAACGTTCACCGTACACCGCCGTTAATTCGGCGGCCCGCGGGCCAGCCGCAGGGTCGCGATCAAGCGCGAGCACGTTTACATCTGGCGCCGCGTCCAGCAGCGCGCGGGTGTGTCCGCCGCCGCCAAACGTGCAATCCAAGTAACGTCCCGCCGGACGCGACGAGAGAAAGGCCAGCGTCTCACGCAGGAGGACGGGTTGATGGCCAGGTTGCATAGGCGCAGGGAAAGTTTCAGCGACCGCCGCGGACATCTGAGGAGGGCCGGAGCCGTTTGAAATTAACCTGATGGAGCGGACGCAAAATCAGGCCGTTACTCACACGCGCCGTGACCGACGGCGCGATCGCAGCCCGTGTCACCGAGGCCCCGCGGACCATGCGCCCCGAAATAGCGAGATTGCGCGGGGAGGCAGAGAGGCCGACGGCGGCCTTGATTAAGGGCAGACGGGCGGTGGCGAGGAGGACAGAGCGGCGCATAGTCGTCAGATCCCGAGCCGGCGCATGATGTCGCCGAAGTTATCACCCGCCGTACGCGTCTCGACCTTTGCCCAACGAGCGGGCGCGTAGAGATTGAATTTGGTCAACGAGCCCACGAGCACCGCGTCTTTGCCGATGCCCGCATGAGCCAAAAGATCGGCCCCAACCGCGATGCGACCCTGCTTATCGAAAGAGAACGCCTGCGTCTGAGAAAAAAAGCGGGCCACAAAATCCTGCCCCGCGCCATCGCTCAAAGCCATCTGCGCAATCTTGGCGTGAAGTTTCTCCACCTCAGCCGGAGGCAAAACCGCGACATAACCATCGGGATGCGGCGTAGCCAAAAACGCATCGCTCTCCTCGTGGGCATGGCGCCACGCCGAGGGGATCGTCAGCCGACCTTTCTCGTCGAGGGTGTGCCTAAAAAGGCCGGTATAAAATGCTTTGCCGGGTTGAGCCATGAGGGTCGGGAGCCGCCAAGTGCCCCACAACGCCCCATTTCAACCCATTTTCCTCCACAACGGTCAAGCAAAGATCGGTGAAAATGTCATAATGTTGTTCACAAAAAGTTCACCGGACTTCCTGTAAGAAATCAGATCTCACCACGACGGGCAGAAGTCATGCCGACCGCAAAAAACTCAAAGGTTTCACTAAATGTTGATAATGATTTTAATACAAAAAAATCATGAACGACTCAAACCGATTAATTTACAGTCGCACAGCCTGTGAAATTTACAGATCGGCCATCAAAACGTAAATATTAGTCTGAAATACGGCACTTTCCCGCCATAAGTCATGCCGACGAACATGAAGAAATTAATTTTGAAGGGCGTCTACACAACTCATGCCGACAGCATGCTCCACATCAGTCTAAGAACCTATTTTCAGTCGGAGCACAGTCTCTTAGCGCGCTGGCGCCCAGAGCAGTGACATCACGGTTCCACGTTGATCAACGGTGGCAACCAACTCGAACAACTCCTCATCCTCGTAGAGCCGACACTGCGGAAACTGAGGCGTGGGACTACGTCGCTAAAGGTCAGTGACACCCATTTACAAAGTCTTATTTTTTTTGGGGGCCACCGCAATTACGTGCCGTAAAAAATGCGCTACAGTTCAACGGTTCAGTGCTTATTATATTCGAACCTATCCACGACTTTTCCCGTATCGTATAGCAGCGTTTTTGGATAGTAAGCCTCGTCAAACGGGCGTGGCCGAGTCGGCCCACCCCAAGTGGATCCCTCACGGCGGCCCCAATGGCGACGCGACCAGTGCGGACCACGGAGTGGATCTCTGGTTCGGTTCATCCAAGCGAGCAATTGATCCAGTAATTGCTCCCGTTGAGGCGCCATCAGCGGATCGTTGATTCGGTTCTGCAGTTCGAGAGGGTCGGCCGATAGATCGTAAAGCTCATCCTTATCGAGCAGATTGATGACGAGTTTATAACGTCCATCGAATGCAGACCGGATGGGTGCAAACGCGCCAAAACCATCGTGATCGATTTCAAACCGATTAAATTCGAGAAAGACGAAATCGTTGGTGCGGTGGTGCGGGTCGCGCATTTGGGTCAGCATTGAGCGCCCTTGCAGGATTTCCGGAATCGGCAGCCCGAAATAGTCGAGCAACGTTGGCACCAGATCGATGTGTGATACTGGTTCCTTCGATACCGCGCCTACCGGTGACATGCTCGGCCAACGAACGATGAACGGAATTCGAACAATCTCCTCATACATGCACGGTCCTTTTCCATAAAGACGATGGCCGCCAAACATATCACCGTGATCACTGGTGTGGATGACGAGAGCATCGGGCGTTACCGCATCAATCGCCTCGATGACTCGGCCCACCTGAGAGTCGCAAAAACTATTGCAGGCAAAATGTTGCGGGTGGCGCAAGCAGGCGGTGTCACCCTCTCGGACTATCTGGTTCAAATGGGAAATGGTGTGGTCAGCCCATTCTTGCTGCGATCGAGGCTTATCGGTGAGCGGGTCATCCGCGTTGGGCACGGGAAAGAGGAAATCACTGAACGAACTGGCATAGGGTTCGGGGGCAATAAACGGGTGATGCGGTTCGTCGATGGACACGACCAACAAAAAATCTTTATCCCGATGGGCACGGATGAATTCCCGCGCTCGTTCGGCAATTCTCCAAGCATGAGTGAAATCGGCCGTGATCCCGTTTTCCGCCACAGCCTTTGCGTCCAGCACCCGTCGCGATAGCGCCCGCGCTTCGTCGTTCGGCAGAGAATCGAGGTAGTTTCGGCCGTCCATCCAATAAGCCGGATCCCAGCCCGGAGGGCAACGACCGTCGCCAAAGTAGTCACTGCCGTCGAGGTGCCACTTGCCGATGTATCCGGTGGCAAAACCCCCATCGCGCAGCCGCTGGCCTAGCGTGGGCAAATCGAGATGAGGCGCCATGTCGTTGCCCAGAACCCCGTTGCTGTGGGGATACAGACCGGTGAACAGGGCCGAGCGCGCCGGTCCGCAAACCGGTGCACAGGTGTAAGCGGAGTCAAACCGCACTCCCTCGGAAGCGAGTCGGTCTATATTCGGCGTGCCCAAAGCCAACTCCGGCCGGTAGCAACCGACGCAATTCGCGCCTTGGGTATCGATGAGAAAGAGAACGGTCTGTCGTTTAGCCATGGAAAGTTTTCCGGTGATCAGCAAAAACGTGTCCCTCGCCTCTTGATGTGCCTCTGGATGCACACGCACGATGGGACAAGTCGGGTAAAGTCACGTAAACGGAAAATCTGGGACGTTGCCGAGTCTCACTCATGACGGGGATCAAGTCCGGACGATGGAGGCGTTGTCTCGCGAAAGGACTGACGATACATCGTCGGTGTCCGTTGAGTAATCCGTTTGAAAAGGCGGCAGAAGTAAAAAGGGTCTTCATAGCCAACAAGGTGAGCGATGTTCTCAACTTTGGTATCTGTCCCAGCAAGATACTCACAGGCTTTGGCGATTTTTTGTTGGTTGAAATAGCTACGCGGACTCTGGCCGGTAAGCTTTCGGAACTGCTGGGTAAAATAGGCGTGGGACATGCCAGCAATTGCCGCCAATTCGTGAATGCTCACGTGTGCACCGAGGTTATTGCTCATCATCGTGAGCGTGCGTGCGATCCGGGTCGCGGTTGAATCCTGCGTAGCCGTGCGGTGGCAGATTTGGCCGAATAGATCGCCAAGCAGCTGGTGCATCGCCGAAGAAGCCTGCACAAGATTTTTGTAGGCACTGCCCTCGTGGTAGATTCCGAGAATCTTCTCGAATTTCTCGACGAACCGGAGGTCCGATTGGACCGCGATGCAGATATTTTTTCCGCCCGTGGTCAAAATATCGTAATACTGCTGGGCAACCGTGCCGTTGAAATGGATCCAATAGTAGGACCAAGGACTGTCCGCATCCGCTTCGTAGGCGTGATATTCAAAGGGGCGAAGGAGTGCGAAGGTGCTGCGTGTAATCTTGTGCTTGCCTTGGCTGAAATCGAGGGTGCCCGCCCCGTCGATGCAATAGAGCAACGTGAACGCCCAATCCCCATTGGCCCGGGAGACTTTCTGCCCTTTGGCCCGCGGGGAATAACCTAAACGGCACGGCAATAAAGCTGCCGTCAGGGGTTGCCGGCTAGCGGACTCCACCACTTTGGTCGGCAACTTAAAAATACGCTCACCAGGAAAGTCTTCACGGCCGAGAACAGAGACGAGCTTACGGCCGTTGAAATTAAAGACCCGAGTCTTGTCGTCCGGCATGTAAGTATCGAGCGAGAAGGCCGTCGGATCCAAAGCCGGCAACACGCGGTTACGCGATTTGGCGGCCTTCGCGACTTTCCTCACGGATTGGTTGGGTTTGCGCATGACCATCCGTTAACCGGTGCTCGCGAGCCTCCACAGGGAAAAATACAGCGCGACCGCAAGCAAGGCGACCACCACCGATGCGACACGGAGGCCGCGCCAAGGCGTAAGGTCCATCTCGGGCGCGGACGACATGCTGGGCCGCGATGTGCTCGCCGCCGCGGGAGCGGCGGCAGCAAATTGGCCCACGATCAGCATAAAGCCACAGAGCAAGAGGGTGTTCAGGGCGGCGAGATGCAGCCAGTGGATGCGCAACGAAGATAAGTTGAGGCGGAACCCAAGGAAGCCGTCGCCCCAAAGGCAGTTCAGCAAAATCGAACTGAATACCCCGAGGATCATGGACACGTTGGCCGCCCAAGCGGGCACCCGCCGACTGAACATACCCATGAGGACCACTGCCAGCAAAGGCAGTTTAAAAGCGGACATGACCTGCTTCATCATCGTAAAGATTCCCTCGGAAGAGCTGCCCAGCAGGCTAGTGGTAAATATGGCCACGAACACGATCACCACGGAAAAGAGCTTGCCCGCTCGGACCATCTCGCGGTCCGAAGCGCCCGGCCGGAGCCAGCCTCGATACAAATCCAGACTGAACATGGTCGAAACACTGTGCAGTCCGCCGTTAAAAGAGCTGATCACGGAGCCGAGGAAAACCGCGGCGAACAAGCCCACCAGGTAAGGCGGCAGCACGGCGTCAACCAGCAGCGAGTACGCGAGATCACCGTTGCCCACGGCGGCGGCGCCGAACATTTCCGCCGCAATGACTCCGGGGAATACGAGAAAGAACGGCCCGAGGAGCTTGAGGCCCGCGGTGGCGAGAATCCCTTTTTGCGCCTCCGCGAAGCTCTTGGCGCCGAAAGAGCGCTGCACGATCATCTGATTGGTGCACCAGTAGAACAGATTGATGAAAAGCATGCCGGTGAAGAGCGTATCGAAGGGCACGTTCGATCGCGGACCACCAACGGGGTCGATCTTCGTGGCCTGGTGCTGGAGCACGCGGCTTAGTCCGGCGAGAAAGTCGCCGTCTCCCAGCTTGAAAAGTGCAAGCACCGGAATGAGCAGACCGCACACCAGCAAACCCGCGCCGTAGAGCGTATCGGACAGCGCCACGGCCTTCATGCCGCCAAAGAGCACGTAAAAGGTGCCGATGATGCCGATGCTCCACGCCATGATTTGGAAAGATGTCGCCTCGGAAACTCCCAACTGGGTGTGCACGTGGAAAATGGTGCTCATCGCCAGCCCACCGGAATAAAGCACGAACGGCAGGATGTTCAGCGCGATCGTGATGATGAAGACGATGCCCATGATCCGGCGGGCCGTCGCGTCGAAGCGCTGTTCGAGAAACTGTGGCACCGTGGTGATATTGCCCGACCAGTAGCGCGGTAAAAAATACCACGCCATCGCGATCAATGCGAATACCGGTACGATCTCCCAAGCCATCACCACCGCGCCGTGAATCGAGGCGGCCCCGTTCAGTCCGATCAACTGCTCGGTGGAAAGATTGGTCAACAGCAGCGCCATGGCCACTTGAATCCAAGGCAATTTCCGACCGGCGAGGAAGTAGGTTTGCGCGTCGCTGTTGTCGTCCCGACGGGTTTGCCACCAAGAAATCAGCGCGACCACTACGGTGAAAAAAAGGAATGAGCCGACGGCTAGCGGAAGGTTCATAATTGGGGATAAGCAATCCAAATGGCCGCCGACCGACCGAGGTTAGCAAAACGATAGGGAAGTTGAATAAGAAGCTGAACTTGTTCGAAATAATTCATGCGAGCGGTGCGTTGAGGCGCTAATTTACCGGCGTGCCCGCGGTCGCCTGAGATAACCAAGGCGGACTGAGCCAAAGCGCGAAACGGGGTAGACGCAGGATTCGAGGAAAGCAGGAGGAACTTATGTTAACTGGGGTTGGGATTGAGTCGAACGTGAGCCGAAAGCCTTTTCACCTTACGCGAGGCAACGCACTTTCAAAATGGATGAATTTAGCATCAATCTGGACTTATTGAATCCAACTCAGAACGCGCTTCAAATCAAAGGTCTCAGTCCAAAAACCACCGGTCGCTGGCCGGCTGGCTCGAAATGCTCCAACAAAAAGTCCAGCGAGCCATGCGGAACGTCTATGGGCGATCGGGGGCCAGATAATTATCATGTCGGTCCATCCGCTGCCCGTTTCAGGCGCGTAATACCCCTGCCCTCAAATTACGCTTCTGGTCGCGATTCCATCCCTCTGCAAAAGTCATGCTCATTAAACCATCACTCATGATCCTACGTTCACTCATCTTGGCCTCACTCAGCATGGTCAACGTTACGCTGCACGCCGCCGACGGCGCGCGCGCACCCTACAACGTGTTGTTCATTGCTCTGGACGACATGAACGACTGGGTGGGGGCCTTCAGTGGCTCGCCGCAAAATCGCTCGGCCACGCCCAAGATGGACCTATTTGCAAAAAACGGGTCCGTCGTATTTCAACAGGCGAACTGCGCGGGACCGGTCTGCGGTCCGTCGCGCTCGGCGTTGCTTTCCGGCTTCATGCCGCACCGGAGCGGAGTTTATACCAACAGCCAGAACATGCTCGGTTCGGCATTGGTTAAGACCCACCTCACGCTACCGGAGTATTTTTCGAAACATGGCTACCACACCCTTTCGACGGGAAAGATCTTCCACAAACATCCCGGCGATGAAGGACACTGGTCGTTTGATCACTGGTTGGCGTCTGAGGGAGGAAGCGGTTCGCGTCCAGACCCGGATCGCGTCACCTCACGCAATCGAAATCTGCTGGATGGCAAACCGGCCCTATGGCCCGAAGTGAAAAGCGAAGGCAGAGAAGGCGGCGAAGGTGAAGGAACGGAATTTGCCTGGGGTCCTACCCGGGGGCCCAAAGAAGACTCCAAAGATTGGAAGGCCGCCGAGTGGGCGGTGGCACAATTGGCCAAACCATCGGCGAAGCCCTTCTTTATGGCTCTGGGTATATCCAAACCCCACCTGCCTTGGTATGTACCACAGGAATACTTCGACCGTCATCCCTTGGAAAGCATCCAGCTCCCAGAAGTTCGCCTCAACGATCTTGACGATATCCTCGCGCCCAACGGCCGGTCGAAATTCAGTCCATCTTCCGATTTCAAATGGGCCAGTCAGGATCCAAGATTGATGAAGGGCGCGGTGCGGGCCTACTTGGCCGCGACGAGCTACGCGGATGACTGTGTCGGCCATGTCCTCGATGCGCTTGAAAAAAGTCCAGCCCGCGACAACACGATCGTCGTCATCTGGGGCGACCATGGCTGGCACCTCGGCGAGAAGCTGCGATTCCGCAAAGCGACGCTTTGGGCAGAATCCACCCGGCTTCCGTTGATCATCCGCATGCCCGGGATGAAGTCGCAGCAAAACTGCCCGCGCGTGGTCAATCTGATCGATCTCTTCCCTACCTTGATCGAGGCATGTGGATTGCCGGCCAAACCGGAAATCGACGGACGCAGCCTCGCCCCATTGTTGCGGGATCCG
>CAJAFD010000032.1 GCA_903938935.1 uncultured Opitutia bacterium | reverse complement strand
GACGATGTGCTCGTAAACTTCATCCGTGAGCACCCACGTATCGAATTCCTCGGCGAGCGCTGCGATCTGCAGCAGCTCCTCGCGCGTAAACACGCGGCCGCACGGATTGGATGGGTTGCATAAAACAAACGCCTTCAAACCACTCGCAAAGGCCCGCCGCAGCTCCGACGGATCAAAGCGATAATGCGGCGGATGCAACGGCACGTGCACGGGCTGCGCGCCGGAGAGAATCGCGTCGGCATTATAGTTTTCGTAAAAGGGAGAGAACATCCCGACTTTGTCGCCCGGATCACACACAGTCATGAACGCGGCCATCATCGCCTCGGTCGCGCCGCAGGTCACCACGAGCTCGCGGTCCGCATCCACGGGCCGCCCCGTGAACCGCGCGATCTTTGCGCCCAGGGCCGCGCGTAATTCAGGCGCACCCCAGGTCACGGCGTATTGGTGGCGCCCGGCATCCATCGCAGCTTTGCCCGCCTCCACGAGCGCAGCCGGCGGGTCCCAATCAGGAAAACCTTGCGAGAGATTAATCGCGCCGTGGTGCGCGGCGACGCGCGACATCTCGCGGATGAGCGACTCGGTGAAACCAGCGGTGCGGTGCGACGTACGGGGCATGGAGAAATAGCGGGAGGAAAATCGCGCGAGAAAATCAACCGCCGCAAAGCAGCGACCGCACGATCACGGGATTTTTAACGTCATGCCTTCTTTGAGCGGCGTGCTCGCACCGGCGGGCAACACATCGCGGTTGGCCTCAATCAGAGACTGGACGCGGGCGTTGGTGGCGGCGCCGTAATATTTTTTTGCAATGGCGTAGAGCGAGTCTTTCGCCGCGACCGTGTGCCGCCGACCGCCGGCTGCGCTCGGAGCCAAGGCCTTGCCGCGCGAACCGGCTGCGTTGGCGGGCGTTTGAAAATCAGTGCTGGGTTCCGGCTCGCGATTGGCGATAGGCGCGAGCGTGATGGCTGAGGCTTCGTCCGCCGCCGCCGGCGCAGGGAGGCGCGCATCCGCGGTTTCAGCGGTGGCGCCACGAGGGACAGAACCGAGGCTGGTGGGCGCGCTACCGCTCAAGCCGCGCAGGGTGGCGAGTTCGTTGCGGAGCTGTTCATTTTCGCGCTCGAGGCGTTCGCGTTGGTCAAAACCGTCGAGCCGCACTTCGCGCGAGTCGAGCGGCTGATTGGGCAACGTGCGGCCGAAATCACGTTTCGCCGCCTCGATCTGTTGGCGCACGAGCGGGGCTTGGCGGGAGTTGGGCTGTTGCTCGAGGTACTTACGGAAATGATAAATGGCCGCGATCGGGTCTTTGATGTGCTGTTTGTAAATGAGACCGGCTTCGAGGTGCGACTCGGGCGAGGCCTCGCCGCGCCGCGCGATCACGCGCAGAAACGTCGACAGTGCCTCCTGCGGCCGGCCCTGTTTCACCAGTTGCTGCCCTTCGCGGTACGCCGCGTCATCTGTCTCCGCGCTCAAGCCCAAGCTCTCGCCGGGACCACAGCCTGCGCCCACCAGCCCAAAGGCTAGCACGGTTAACGCGGAGAGGATTTTTAAAAACTTGAACATCGGAAACAGGGAAAGGGATTGAATGCAAATGAGCCTCCCCTAAGTTCCAGCCTCCGCCCTCGCGGTTCAAATCATAAATGGCCATCGCTCCGAAATCCGCCCTCGCCCGCGCCCGCCGCTGCTTCCGTATCGAAGGCGAGGCCCTCACCGCCACCGCCCGGAGCTTAGACCGGGAATTTGTCGCCACCGCTCGCGCAGTCGAGTCCACGGTTGCCGCCAGTGGCAAACTGATCTTCAGCGGCGTCGGCAAATCCGCCCACATCGCCCAAAAAATCGCCGCGACTTTCAACAGCACCGGCGTCGCCTCGTGTTTTCTCGACGCCACGCAGGCGCTCCACGGTGATCTCGGGCTCTGCGCCGAGGGCGATCTCGCGATTCTGCTCAGCAACAGCGGCCAATCCGAAGAAATCCTGCGCCTTGTGCCGCTCTTGAAACGTTTCGGTCTGCGTATCGTGGCATTCACCGCCCAAAGCGATTCCGACCTCGCTCGCGCCGCGGACCACCGCCTCCTCTACCGCGTTCCCCGCGAAGCCTGCCCGCTCAAACTCGCCCCGACGGCGAGCACCACCGCCGCCCTCGCCCTCGGCGACGCGCTCGCGATGGTCATCCTCGAAGCCCGCGGCCTCACGCGCGACGACTTCGCGCGCTTCCATCCAGCGGGCAACCTCGGCCGTGTGCTGCTGCTGCGCGTGCGCGACATCATGCGCACCGCCGATCGCCTCCCCATCGCAGCTGACACCGTCACGCTCCAAGACGCGATTCTCGCGATGACCAAGGCCAAGAGCGGCAGCATCGCCCTCGTCGCCCAAAAAACGGGGCGCCTTTCTGGCATTCTCACCGACGGAGATTTTCGGCGCAGCGCACTCACCGGGCCCGATTTCTTGAGCCGCCCCGTGGCTGCGTTCATGACGCGCAAACCCAAAACCATCTCCGCCGAAGCCCTCGGCGTAGACGCGCTCCGTCTTTTTGAGGCCCACAAGATCGACGACCTCATCGTCGTCGATGCTCAAGGCCGCCCCGTCGGCCTGATCGACGGGCAGGATTTACCGAAATTAAAAATCGTGTGAAGCCCCCTATCCGCATCGCCATCGTTGGCCTCGGCGGATTCGCCGGTTCACACCACACCGCCGTCGCTCGCCTCGAGGAACGCGGCCACGCCAAACTCATCTGCACCTGCGATCCGCGCGCCGATGCGTTCACCCAAGAACGCGAAACCCTCGGCTTTGCCGCGCGGGGCGTGCAGGTGTTTGCCGACTACCGCGCCATGCTCGCGGCTTGCGCGCGCGATCTCGACCTCGTCGTCATCCCCACGCCGATCAATCTCCACGCCGAGATGCACGCGGCGGCCACCGCCCTCGGCCTGCCCGTTTATCTCGAGAAACCACCCACGCTCGATCACGCCGAGCTCGAGCGTATGATCGCGGCTGATACGCGCGCGGCGAAATCTTCGCTCGTCGGTTTCAACTTCATCGTCGAGAAACCGCGTCTCGCGTTGAAAGAGCGCCTGATCGCGGGTGAGTTCGGCGCGTTGCGCAGCACGACACTCAGCGCGCTCTGGCCGCGACCGGCGAGCTACTTCCAGCGCAACGACTGGGCCGGGCGCCTCATGATGGCGGACCGACCTGTCCTCGATTCGTGTTTCGGCAACGCCATGGCGCACTTCGTCCACAACATGTTGTTCTGGGCCGGACCGCACGTGTTACACAGCTGGGCGCAACTCGCCACCGTCCGCGCCGAACTTTACCGCGCGCATGTCATCGAGGGCGCGGACACGTTTTTCGTCGAGACGACGACCACCACCGGCGTGAATCAGCGCTTCGCCCTTTCACACGCCTGCGCCGGCACCGCCTCGCACAACGAAACCCTGCTCTGCGAGCGCGCCACGCTGCACTACGCCGTAGGCCGGCAGATCGAGATTCACTGGCACGACGGCCGTATCGAACGCAGCACACCCGAGCCCTTCGACGGCCTCGAGTGCAATCACCTCGAGTATCACCGTTACCTCCGCGGTGAAACGTCGCGCCCCGCGACATCGCTCGTCGACTCGCGCCCCTTCGTCGCGCTTAACGATCTCGCGCACGTCTCCAGTCGCATCATCGCGTCGATTCCAGCTCACCTCATCTCGGGCGTGCGCGATGAAAAAGAGCAAAAAGATTACCTCAATGTCGCCGGCATGAACGCCGCCTGTGAGGCGTTTCTCGCGCGCGGCATCTGGCCCGGCGCGCACGGCTGGAACCACCCCGGCAGCGAAAGCACAACGCCCGCCGACCTCGTCCGTTTCGAAGCTACAATCCGAGCGATGGCCATGCCGCACCCTAAGGCCGATTAACTCCGACCCCACGCGGCGCTACTTTCCGCGGACCACGCGGGTCAACATTCGCCACTCGCTTTACTCCCTGCGACCCTCACGCCAAATTTT
>CAJAFD010000031.1 GCA_903938935.1 uncultured Opitutia bacterium | reverse complement strand
CTCGCGACGGCGAGGGTGTGACGGTGGCGGCGTGCCAGGGTGGCGAAGGCCGCGAGCGTGGCGGAGTCGTTGGCGCCGAAGGAGCGGAGGAGGACTTTGGGCTCGGCGTGATTTAGCTGAGCTTCGAGATCGGCGGGCGTGAGCGCGGGGGCGAGCTCGAGGACGAGGAACCTACCGGTTGGGATGCGCGCGGAGTGGAGCGCGGCGAGTTCGGCCGGACCAGAAATCGTGACGAGAAGACCCTCGTGGGGCGTGTCGAGGGATTTGGGCGTGGGGAGCGGGTTAGGCGCGAGGAGATCGGCGAGGGCGACGCGGGTGATGACGACCGGAACGTGGTCGGGGCCGATTTTGATTTTCGGGGTGAGGGCGAGCGTCGTGGTCGGGCGGCGATTAAATTGGTAGGGATCGAGGGCGTCGCGCGCGGGAGCGACGGGCGCTGTTGACCAGAGGGACATGGTCTTGGCGGCGATGGCGCGGGCGACGGGGATTTCGTAGACGCTGTCTTCGGTGAGGGAGACGCGAAGGGTGTCGCCGAGACCGTCGTGGAGGAGGGTGCCGATGCCGATGGCGCTCTTGATGCGACCGTCTTCGCCGTCGCCGGCTTCGGTGACGCCGAGGTGGAGCGGGTAGTGCATATTTTCCTCGTTCATGCGGGCGACGAGGAGGCGATAGGCCTGGATCATGACCTTCGGGTTGGAGGCCTTCATCGACAGGATCATCTGCTTAAATGAGTGGCTCTCGGCGATGCGGAGAAATTCGAGGGCGCTCTCCACCATGCCGAGCGGCGTGTCGCCGTAGCGGTTCATGATACGATCGGAGAGCGAGCCGTGATTGGTGCCGATGCGGAGGGAGCGGCCGAGGGTTTTGGCGCGGAGCACAAGCGGGGAAAACGTCTCGTGGAGGCGTTGCAGTTCGCGGTCGTAGTCGGCGTCGGTGTAGTCGCGGACCGCGAATTTCTTTTTGTCGGCGTAGTTGCCGGGATTCACGCGGACTTTTTCCACGTGTTCGACGGCTTCCATCGCGGCGCTCGGAAGGAAATGGATATCGGCGACGAGCGGGATGTGGCCGAAGCCAGCGGCGGTGAATTGTTCGCGGATGGGGCGCAAGCACTGGGCGGCGGCGACGTTGGGTGCGGTGATGCGGACGATCTCGCAGCCGACTTCGGCGAGGGCGATGGATTGTCGGACGGTGGCGGCGATGTCTTGGGTGTCGCTGGTCGTCATCGACTGGATGCGGACCGGGTTAGCGCCGCCGACCCCGACGGCGCCGACTTTAACTTCGTGCGTGAGACGACGGACAGTTTGGAAACGGGAGACGCAGTAGGGCGACATGGCGGAGGCGAGGACGCGGCGGGAGGCCGGCGGTAACGTTTACTTGGCGGTGGCGGGGGCTTCGGTGCGGCTGGAGTTGACGTCGCGGACGATGCGGCGGACGTCGAAAAAACTCACATAAATGATCATCGAGAACAGCAGCACCATGAACACGCTCTGGGCGGTCATAACGAATTGGGCGGGTAGCGCGCGACCGCGCAGTTTTCCGAGGGTGGCGAAGAGCATCTGGCCACCGTCGAGGACGGGAATCGGGAGGAGATTAAAGACGGCGAGGTTGATGTTGATGAGGATGGTGAACATCAGCACGGCGCGGATGCCGACCTCGGCAGCGCTGTGAAATATGCGGAAAATGCCGACCGGGCCGGCGAGTTTATTGAACCCGATATCAGAGTTGGGGTTGATTAGGCTCCAAAGCGTGCGGACGGTCATCGCGATGGGCGCGGTGATCTGAGCGAGCGGCGAGGGATGCGTCAGGCGGTAGCCGGTGGTGAAATCAACGCCGAGGGCTTTGGCGAGCGCGGCGGGCGTGGTGGTGGCGTGGGCGGGCAGCGTCAGAGTGACGTCGGCGCCGGCGCGGCGAACGATGAGCGTGGCCGGCGCGGCGGGTTGCGCGATGAGCGTTTCGTAGAACGTTTCGGTGCCGTAGATTTTCACGCCGTTGAGGGAGATCAATTCGTCGTTAACGCGCAGACCGGCTTGGGCGGCGAGACTGGCGGGGGCGATTTTGAAAGCGATGAGTTCAAAGCCCGGCGCGATGCCGATCTTGCGAAATTTTTCCTCGCCCGAGAGACGAGGATTAACGGGGAGATCGAGTAATTGGCCATCGCGCTCGACGGTGAAAACGGCGCGGGGTTGGCCGTCGGCGGAGCGCCCGGTCGTCGTGATGAGCGTCTGCATCAAGTCCTGCCAGTCGGAGACGGATTTGCCGTCGATGGCGCGGACGATGTCGCCGGCGCGGAAACCGGCTTGCAGCGCGGGGCTAGGAGTTTTGACGCCGTCGGGACCCTCGAGGGTTTTGGCGACGTAGCCGATGCGGGTGGTGGCGGTCGCGCTGCTCTCGGGCACGCCGATGGCGGTGACGATGCAGGCGAGGACAAAGGCGAACAGGACGTTAAACGCGGCACCGGCGAAGAAGACGATCATCTTGGTCGCGTAGGAAAGCGGCGGGAGTTTTGCGACGTCGGTGGTGCTTTGACCCTCGATGGGGCCGAGGTCGGCGAGCTGGGGCAAGAGCACGTAGCCGCCGAGAGGGAACCAAGCGAGGCGGTATTCGACGCCGTCTTTGGCGCGGTGGGACCAGATGGCGGGACCGAAGCCGATGGAAAAACGCTCGACGTGCACGCCGCGCCGGCGGGCGGCGAGAAAGTGGCCGAGCTCGTGGACGAAAATCGAGCCCCCGAAAAACACGGCGACGAGGAAGATGGACCAGAGGTTAGAAAAAACGGCGGAGAGGAGTTCCATGAGAAAGTGGGAGCGGTGCGTTTAAAAAAGATGGTTTTCGATGGCGCGCTGCGCGAGGCGGCGGGCTTCGAGGTCGAGGGCGAGGATGGCGGGAAGATCGACGGGGGCGACGGTGGCGAGCTGGGCAAGAACGTGTTCGACGATGCGCGGAATCGCAAGAAACGGGAGCGCATGGGCGAGGAAGGCGGCGACGGCGATCTCGTTGGCGGCGTTATACACGGCGGGGGCGCCGCGGCCGGCGATCATCGTTTCGCGGGCGAGGCGCAGCATGGGGAAACGTTTTTCGTCGACGGGCCGAAATTCGAGGGAGAGAAATTTTTTAAAATCGAGGGCGGGTTCGACGCCGGGGGCGCGGGCGGGATGGAGCAGCGCGTGCTGGATGGGGAACGTCATGGACGGCGGGCCGAGTTGGGCGAGCATCGCGCCATCGGTGAATTCGACGAAGGCGTGGACGATGCTTTGCGGGTGCAGCACGGCGTCGCATTGCTCGGGGCGCAGGCCGAAGAGGCACTGAGCTTCGATGAGCTCGAGGCCTTTGTTGGCGAGCGTGGCGGAATCAACAGTGATCTTTGGCCCCATCGACCAGTTGGGATGTTTGAGCGCGTCGGCGGGCGTGACGGCGCCGAGTGCTTCGACGGGCACATCGCGGAACGCGCCGCCGCTGGCGGTGAGCGTGATGCGGCGCACGCTCGAGTGCGGGTGGCCTTGGAGGCACTGGAAAACAGCGTTGTGCTCGCTGTCGACGGGCAGAATTTTCGCGCCGCTGGCCGCCGCGGCGGCGAGGACGTGTTGGCCGGCGAGGACGAGGATTTCCTTCGACGCGAGCGCCAGGTCTTTGCCCGCGCGGAGGGCGGCGAGCGCGGGCTCGAGGCCGGTGGTGCCGACGACGGCGACGAGGACGATGTCGGCGCTGGGCAGTTGCGCGAGTTCGACGAGGCCGGCGAGGCCGCCGACGAGACGAGTGTCGGCGGGAAAGGCCGCGGGATGCGCTCGCGCGGCGGCGAAAGCGGTGTCATCAAAAATGCCGACGTGGCGCACGCTGTGAGTGCGGGCGATGGCGGCGAGTTTTTCCCAGTTGCCGCGGGCGGCGATGGCGACGAGCTCGAGTTTGTCGGGGTGCGCGGCGATGACGCGCAGGGTGTTTTCACCGATGGAGCCGGTGGCGCCGAGGAGGACGACGCGTTTGCGAGACGGAAAGGCGGATGTGGCCACGGGTGGAGGCGGGCGCGCTTAGGGCAAGCGGAACAAGAAATAGGCGACGGGCGCCGTGAGTAAAAGACTGTCGCTCAAATCAAACATGCCGCCGATACCAGGAATGACGTGACCCGAGTCTTTGAGCGCGGCGCGGCGCTTGATGACGGATTCGATGAGGTCGGAAACAATCGCGATGACCGCGATGGGGCCGGCGATGAGCGCGGCGTGGAGGGGCGTGAGCGTGGCGCCGAGTTCATTGCGCCCAAGCCAGGCGACGAGAGCGCCGATGCCGATCGACGTGAGCACGCCACCGACCGCGCCTTCCCAGGTTTTCTTCGGACTGATCTGCGGGGCCATCTTGTGTTTGCCGATGGCGAGGCCGGTGAGGAGCGCACCGACATCGCAGAATTTCGCGACGGCGATCAGCCACAGGCACAGCAATAAACGCCCATCGGCCGAAACCGTGTCGGCGGGCAACGGCGTGAGGATGCGCACCATGTATTGGAGGAGCAACGCCACGTACACCAAACCGAAGAGCGTGGAGGCGAGCGCCTCGACGCGTTTTTCGGGTGGCCGCTCGGCGACGACGCGGATCGCCATGACGACCGCGGCGAGGGCGAGTAACGGATGGGCGGGCGCGCCGAAGCGGGCTTCGATGAAGGGCGCGAGCGTGATCAATCCGCCGAAAAACATCCCGAGCCCACTGAACGGCGCCCAACCGGCGGCGGTCATGAGTTGATAAAACTCGCGGAGCGTCAGCACGGTGATCGCCGTGACGAGCACGAGTCCGCCGCTCGTGCGGAAAAACCACAACGTGACGAAAATGAGAGCCCAAAGAGCGAGGGTGCTAAAAATACGGGAGATCACGTTTTTGAAATAAGAAGCGGATTTTTAGCGGGCGGGCGCGGGCTTGAGTTGTTCGCTGGTGAGGCCGAAGCGGCGCTCGCGGCGGTTGTAATCGGCGATGGCGGCGGCGAGGTCAGCTTTGGTGAAATCAGGCCAAAGGGTGGGCGTGAAAACGAACTCGGCGTAGGCAGCTTGCAGGAGGAGAAAATTACTGATGCGCGTCTCGCCGGAGGTGCGAATTACCAAATCGGGATCAGGCAAATCGGCGGTGCTCAAGTAGCGGTTAAACGAAGCCCAAGAGTCGTCGTTGAGGTTTTCCCGACCGGCCGCGACGGCGGCGGCGTACGCGTGAGCGGCGTCGACGACTTCGGTGCGGGCGCCATAGTTGAGCGCGAGCACGAGTGTGTAATCGGTAAACTGCTTCGTGGCCTCAATCGTGTCGTGGAGGAGTTTTTGGATGTTGGTAGGCAGATCGGCGGTGCGGCCGATGGTGCGGAAACGTACGCGGTCACGCACGAACGTGGTGAGCTCTTTTTTGAGGTAATACTCCAAGAGGCTCATGAGGCCGCCGACTTCGTCTTGCGGGCGTTTCCAGTTTTCGACGGAGAACGCATAAAGCGTGAGCACTTTTACACCGAGGTCGCGGGCGGCAAACGTCGTGGTCCGGACCGTCTCCACGCCGCGGCGATGACCTTCGAGACGGGGGAGTCCGCGGGATTTGGCCCAGCGGCCGTTGCCGTCCATGATGATGGCGACGTGGGCGGGGACGTGGCCCGGTGTGACGGGCGTGGTGGAGATTTCAGCCATGCGGAAGAGCGAAAGTTAGCGAGGCGGGCGGAAGTTTGACAAGGGGGAAGCCCGCGTGCGGTTTGGCGGTATGAGCAAACCTCTGACAGCGAAGAAAATTGCGGCGGAGCTGGCGAAGTTGCCTGGCTGGTCGTGGGAACATGATGCGCTGGCGAAGACCTTCGAGTTTGCGGATTTTCGGGACGCGCTGGCGTTCATGGTGCGCGCCGGTTTCGAGGCCGAGGCGCTGAACCATCATCCCGAATGGATGAATGTTTATAAAACCGTCGCCGTGCGGCTGACGACGCACGATGCCGGCGGGAAAGTGACCGCGCTCGATTTCGAATTAGCGCGGCGCATGGATCGTTGCGCGCCGTGAACCGCACCGAGCGTGCCGTTAAAGCCCGAGCATGAAATTGAACGTGCGTTCGGGCTCGCCGGGTAGGGCTTCGTGCGAGAAATCGGGGTAGAGCACGATGTCTTTTTTGGCGGTGATTTTGTTGTAGGCGGCGAACTGCGTGGAAGGCGGGCAGATGGGATCCATGAGGCCGGTATAAAGCAGGACCTCGGCGCGGATCCGCGAGGTGAGGTGTTGGACATCGATGTAGCCGAGTTTTTCAAACGTGGCGGCGGCGCGTTCGTGGCGCGGATCGAAGGCGCGGAAGTACAGGCTCAGTTCCTCGTAAGCAGCTTTCGCTTGGTCCATTTCCCAGACGCGCAGGTAATCGCACAGAAATGGAAAAATCGGTGCCGCGCGGCGGATGCGTGGCTCGAGGGCGGCGCAGGCGAGGGTGAGCGCTCCGCCTTGGGAGGCGCCCATCGCCCCGACGCGCGCAGGATCGACTTCGGGTAACGCCATCACGACGCGCGCGAGTTGAACCGTATCGAGAAAGATCGCCCGAAAGAGGAGTTTGCGGGCATCGGGGTCGTCGAGGCCGCGGATGATGTGACCGCGCAAGGTGTTGCCCTGGACGCCACCACGGTCTTCCGAGCGACCGCCTTGGCCGCGGCAATCCATCGCGGCAACGCAGAAGCCAGCGCCGGCGTAAGCGAGTTTATTGACCCAATCGCCGGAGTGGCCCGAGTAGCCGTGAAATTGGAGGACGGCGGGGGCTTTGCGCGCGGGAGCCGAGGTGGATTTGGGACGCAGGTATTTGGCGTAGATGCGGGCGCCGCCCACGCCGGTGAACCACAGATCGAAACACTCGACGTGCGGCGCGACGATAGTGGTGCTGGGGCGGAGTTCGGGTTGCGGCGCCGTGGCGTCGAGCTCGCGCAGGGCTTCAGCCCAATAGGCATCGAAGTCGGCGGGACGGGGATTGCGGCCGGTATAGCTCCGAAGTTCGGCGAGCGGGAGGTCGATGAGGGGCATGTTGAGAGAAAAGAAAAAGCGCGGATCAAAACGTGAGACTGAGCGGTAGTGTTGTCGATCGAGCTGGGGTGGAGGGTCGAGCTGAATTGCGGGCTGTGTCGTGACGCGACAAATTGAAGTGGGCAGAAGACGGGGTTTGTTTTCGGAGCTTTCGTGTGTTTCGTGGG
>CAJAFD010000030.1 GCA_903938935.1 uncultured Opitutia bacterium | reverse complement strand
TCGACGAGATTTTCTAACATCGCCGGATCGGTGAGTTCGCTCTCGGGTACGACCGAGATACGCGCGAGTTTCGGCGAGAGGCGGCCTTGATAGTAATCGATTTTTCCCTCGACGCGGATGACGGAGCCTTCGCCGCCAGCGCGCAAGGCATCAAAGCCCGGGTTGTCGCCAAAAATTGTGCAGCTAAACGAGCCCGAACGGTCGCCGAGATCGACGCTAAGAAACGCGTTGCCGTTGGAGGCGGTTTTGGTGGCGAGTTTTTTTACCACCAACATCGCCGCAAACGCGCCGCGGCCGCCGGCGTCCATTTGTTTGAGTTCGCGAACCGAGGAGAAGGGAAGGGCGTCGTCAGCCATGAGATTTTACGAGTTGAGTGTACGTTTTGAAAAAAGGGTGACGCACGTCGCGGAGGAGCGCGTAAAACACGCTCTCGCTGGGCAAGACGTGGGCGCCGGCGTGGCGGAGCGCGGCGAGACAAGCGGCTGCGTCGTCGGGTCGGCGCGCGCCGACGGCATCACTGAGAATCGTCACCTGCAAGCCGGCGTGGAGGGCGTCGAGCGCGGTCTGGTAGACGCAGATCGGCGTTTCCAGTCCGCACAACAAAAGGTGTTCCGCGGGCGCGACCGCGGCGCGGATGGCGTCATCGGCGAGCGCAGAAAAGGTGTCTTTGCCGAGGGCGACGGCGCCCGGTGCGGCGGCGAGCAGTTCGGGTGCGGTGCGGCCAAGCTTGGCGGGCACTTGCTCGGTAAACACGACGCGCAGACCGAGCCCGTGCGCGGCGGCGACGGCGAATTCACAGCGGCGTTGCACGCATGGACCGTCGGTGATCGCGCGGACGAACACCGGTTGCACGTCGATGCAAAGTAGCGCGGTGGCGGCGAGTGGGTCGGCGGACGCTGCGGGGTTCATGTGAAGTAGCGTTGGCGGGCTTTGACCTGAACGAAACGCTTTTCGGGCAAAATGAACGCGGTCAAATGTCCGCCCATGACGCAGGCGGTATCAAGGCCGAGGGACCATTTCAGTTTATAAATTTCGGGTCGTGGCGTGTGACCGTAGATGACGTAGGGTGGGCCGTTCCAGAGGTCGGCCCAAAATGGGGCGTCGGGTGCATCCGCGCGTTTGCGGGGTTGGCCGTCGCGATCAATGACTTGGATGCGGGTCACGACCTCGGCGGGTTGGCGTTGCCAGGGTTGGCCGGGGAGAAATCCGCCGTGCACCAATACGAGATTTAAAGCGGGCTCCTCGTAGGTGAGGAGCATTTTTTCCAAATACGTCCAATCGTCCGGACGCAACTGATCAAAGGTTTCAAGATCGTGCTCTTTGATGTATTTGAGGTCACGGGTGCGGCGGTAATTAAGCAGACGGAGCTCATGGTTGCCGAGGAGCGAGATCGCGCGGTGGGCGCGGGCGAGCTCGATCACGCGATGGCTGTCGGGCCCACGGTTCACGAGATCACCCAAGAGAATGAGCCGGTCGTCAGGCTTGAGCTCTAGGAGCGAAAGGAGTTCGGCAAATTCCTCGTGGCAGCCGTGGATGTCGCCGATGGCGATGAGGCGTCCGTTCATGCGGTGTAAAAGTGCTAGCGTCCGCCCTTCCTCAGAGTAAACACTAAAGGCTATGGAATTGAATTTGCAGCCGCTCGGCACCGCTTGCTTTGTCTCGGGGCAGACCTTTGCCGCGGGTGAGCCCGTCGCGAGTTACCTCGTGCGCAACGCGAATCTTGAGATCGTACGGTACGATCTGTTGGCGAGCCAGAAGGCGGCGTTTGCGCCGGCGGGCTTCGTCGCCTGCAGTTGGGTGCATCCGTACAAGCCGCGTGTCGCCGGGGAAAACTCCGAGCGCACCTTAAAGCTCAACGCCGAGACGCTGTTTTTGGCCCTGGCGGATCCGTCGACGGAGGTGAATGCGGAAAACACGCGTCTGGTGCAATTTCTCGCCTTCATGTTGGAGCGTAAAAAAGTCCTGCGTCCCAAGGGCCGCAGCGCCGACGGTGAAAAAAACGTCTACGAACACGCGAAGACCAAGCAGCTTTATCAGGTCCCGAAGGGCGAACTCACGCCGGAGTTTTTTGTGCAAGTGCAGGCGCAGCTGAGCGTACTTGTCGGCGAGCCCAAGCCGAGAACGACTCCCGCTCCCGCCGCGACTGCGCCTGCAGCAGCGGTTGAATCACCTGCGCCCGCCGCTACGACCGAGTCCGCGTCTGCGCCAGCGCCGTCGGCTTGACGTTTTTGTTTAACGCGACGGTTGCCATTGCGTCCGGCGCGGAAGTTTGGAGCGTCGAGGGCGTATGACCTTAATTCCACCCGTCACTCCCGCGCCCGCGGTCGCCCCCGTGCCTGCGCTCAAGCTCAAGGCCAACGTGAAGCCACGTGTGGTGCAGGGTCACCCGTGGGTGTTTACGAATGAGATCGAGGCGTTGATCGGCGCCGAGCACGACGGCACCGCGATCGAGTGTCGTGACCGGACGGGACGTTTCATCGGCACGGGTATTTATAACAGCAAGTCGCAGATCGTTTGGCGCCGCTTGAGTCGCAATCGTATCACACTCGATGCGGCTTGGATTCGCGGCGCACTCGAGCGCGCGCTCGCCCGCCGCGCCCCCGGCACCGCCCGACGACTCGTGTGGTCGGAGTCGGATGAATTACCCGGTTTAGTCGTGGATCAATTTGGCGAT
>CAJAFD010000029.1 GCA_903938935.1 uncultured Opitutia bacterium | reverse complement strand
GCGACCGACGCGCACGCCCACGCGGCGCCGGGATTTCTCGACGCGGTCATCGCGCGCTACGGCCGCTGGCTCGACTGGGTGTTGGAACATCAGCAACTCACGCTTGGCGTCACCATCGGCACGGTGCTCGTGACGGCGGGGCTTTATGTGATCGTGCCGAAAGGCTTTTTCCCGGTGCAAGACAACGCCGCGATCCAAGTCGTGACCGACGCGCCGCAATCCGTGTCGTTTGCCGCGATGGCCGAACGGCAACAAGCCCTCGCGGCTAAAATTCTCGAAGATCCGACGGTGCGCAGCTTGTCGTCGTTTATCGGCGTGGACGGCACCAACGCCACGCTCAACAGCGGCCGGATGTTGGTTAATTTGAAAGCGCATGAAGAGCGTCGTGAAACCGCGAACCAGATTATCGATCGACTGCGTGTGGCGGTGCGCGCCGTTTCCGGCATCACGGCGTATTTTCAGCCCGTGCAAGAACTCACGATTGAGGATCGCGTGAGCCGCACGCAGTTTCAATTTACGCTCACCTGTCCCGATGAGCAGCTGTTGCAGGAATGGGTGCCGCAGTTGATCGCGGCCTTGGAAGATGCGCCCGCGCTTTCCGATGTGGCGAGCGATCTACAGAACCGTGGGTTGCAGGCATTTTTGGAAATCGACCGCGATGCCGCGAGTCGGCTGGGCGTGACGATGGCGGATATCGACGACACGCTCTACAGCGCATTTGGCCAGCGGCAGATTTCGACGCTCTTCACCCAGGCGAGCCAATACCGCGTCGTGATGGAAATCGACCCGCGTCTCTCGAAGGGGCCGGAGGCGTTGACCTCGCTTTTTGTGCGCACGCGCAGCGGTCAACCGGTGCCGTTGTCGAGCATCGCGCGCGTGAGCGAGCGGCCGACGACGCTACTTATCAATCACGTGGGGCAATTCCCCTCGGTGAGTGTTTCCTTCAATCTCGGTCCACGGGCGTCGCTGGGGGACGCGGTCGAGGCGATTGAGCGCACGGTGCGCGCGGTGGAGTTGCCGGCGGCGATTGAAATGCGTTTCGAAGGCGCGGCGCGGGCGTTTCGCTCGTCGCTTTCCAGTACCTTGTGGCTGATTTTGGCCGCGGTGGTGACGATGTACATCGTGCTCGGCGTCTTGTACGAGAGCTTGATTCATCCGATCACGATTCTTTCCACGCTACCCTCGGCAGCGGTTGGTGCGTTGCTGGCCTTGTGGGTCACGGGTCGGCCCTTGGACATGATCGCGATCATTGGCATTATTCTGCTCATCGGATTGGTGAAGAAAAACGGCATCATGATGGTGGACTTCGCGCTCGAGGCGACGCGCCGCCAAGGTTTGTCGCCGGAGAAAGCTATTCACCAAGCGGCGTTGCAGCGGTTTAGGCCGATTTTAATGACGACGCTCGCGGCGCTTTTCGGCGCGTTGCCGCTGATGTTTTCTTCCGGCTCAGGCGCCGAGTTGCGGCAACCGCTGGGTCTCGTGATGGTCGGCGGACTGCTCGTGAGCCAAGTGCTGACGCTGTTCACGACCCCAGTGGTTTATCTGTATTTTGACCGACTGCGGGCGCGTTTGGTCAAACCGCGCGCTGCGGCGGATGCTTCGTGATGAATCTCTCGCGTCCCTTCATTCGGCGGCCGGTGGCGAGTGGCTTGATCGCGGTCGCGCTCGTGCTCGTGGGCGTGCTCGCGTACGGGTTGTTGCCCGTGTCGCCGTTGCCGCAGGTCGATTTTCCGACGATCCGCGTCAACGCATCATTGCCGGGCGCGAGTCCGGATACGATGGCGGCGAGTGTCTCGGCGCCGCTTGAGCGCGCACTCGGCGGGATTGCGGGTGTGAGCGGCATTTATTCTGACAGCCGGCAGGGCTCGACGAGCATCACGTTGGAATTTGTCCTCGGGCGCGACATTAACGGCGCCGCGCGCGACGTGCAGGCGGCGATCAACGCGGCGCGCGGTCAGTTGCCCTCGGGCATGCCGGGTAACCCGACGTTTAAGAAATCCAATCCTTCGCAGGCTCCGATCATGGCGCTCGCGTTGAATTCGCCGAATTTAGCTCCCGGCGCGCTTTACGACCTCGCGGTGACGGTGCTCGCGCAAAAAATCGCGCAGATCAACGGCGTGGGTGAAGTCTCCGTCGGCGGCAGTTCGTTGCCGGCCGTCCGCGTGCAGTTGAATCCTCATGCCTTATCGCACTACGGCATCGCGCTCGATGAAGTGCGCCGGGCGATCAGTGCGACCAATTCCGTGCGCCCCCGCGGCGTGGTCGAGGCCGGTGACCGCCAATGGGAAGTGCAGTTGAGCGGCCAACTGCGCCATGCGTCGGAGTATCACAATCTCGTCATCCGCTACCGCGACGGTGCGCCGGTGCGACTCGGCGATGTGGCTACGATCACGGATTCCATTGAAGATCGTTACAGCAGCGGATTTCACAACGGCCGACCGGCGGTGACGCTCCTCATCAGCCGTCAGCCCGGCGCGAACATCATCGCCACGATCGACGCCATCAACGCGCAGTTGCCGGCGTTGCGCGCGCTGGTGCCGGTGGACGCGGGGTTGGATGTCGTGATGGATCGCTCGCCGGGCATTCGCGGTACGTTGCGCGAATCGCAGAAGACGTTGGCGATCGCCTCTGGTCTCGTGATGCTCGTGGTGTTTCTCTTTCTCGGAAGCGCGCGCGCGGCGTTGATCCCGTGCCTTGCGATCCCGGTCTCGCTGATCGGTACGCTGGCGATCATGTATCTGTATGGTTTTTCGCTGAACAACCTCTCGCTCATGGCACTGATTGTGGCGGCGGGCCTCGTGGTGGACGACGCGATTGTGGTGCTGGAAAATATCTCGCGACACATTGAGCGCGGGCTCTCGCCGTTTCGCGCGGCACTGAAAGGCTCGAGCGAAGTCGGCTTCACGTTGCTGGCGATGAATCTGTCGCTCGTGGCGGTGTTTGTTTCGATTTTATTTATGGGCGGGCTGGTGGAAAAACTTTTCCGCGAATTCTCGATCACGCTCGCGGCGGCGATGTTGGTCTCGTTGGTCGTTTCGCTCACGTTGACGCCGAGTTTGTGCGCGCGGATTTTGGTGCGGCACGGCTCGCAGCCCATGGGCGGATTTCGTCGGCGGACCGAGGCTGCTTTCGAAGCCTTGAAAAATGGCTACGCGCGCACGCTCGCGTGGGTGCTGGAGCACGCGACGCTCACGTTAATCATTTTACTCGGCACGATCGCGCTCAACGTCTCGCTCTACATCGCCATCCCCAAAGGCTTTTTGCCGCAGCAAGACACGGGCACGTTGCAGGGATTTGTGCGCGGTGATGACGCGTTTTCCTTTCAGGTGATGCAGCCGAAGGTCGAAGTTTTCCGGCGGCATCTTTTGGCGGATCCCGCGATTTCAGATGTGATTGGTTCTGCCGGTGGCGCGACGGGTTTGGGTAATGCGCGCCTGACGATTCGGCTCAAGCCGTTGGCCGAGCGGAAAATTTCCGCCAACGACGTGGTCAATCGCATCCGCGCCACGGCGCCGATCGTCGCGGGCGCGCAGCTTTATCTGTTCGGCGCGCAGGATATTGATTCGCCGCGCATGTCGGATTCCACGTCTTACAGCCTGAGTTTAATGTCGGCCGAGATGCCGCTGTTGCGCGAGTGGACGCCGAAGATCGCGGCGGCGCTGCGAGAGTTGCCGGAGTTGACCGACATCGATGCACCGTCGGAGGGCGGCACGACGCGGGTGATGCTCACGATTGATCGCGAGGCGGCGCGCCGGCTCGGCGTCGACATGCAGATGGTGACTTCGGTGCTCAACAGTTCATTTAGCCAGCGGCAGATCGCGACGCTCTACGATCGGTTGAATCAATACCGCGTGATCATGGAACTGGCGCCGCAGTACACGGCGGACCCGGCGGTGCTGAAACAAGTCCAGGTCATCGGCGCCAACGGCGAACAAGTCCCGCTCTCGGCGTTTACGCGTTACGATTATTCGCTCGTGGATGACCGCGTGCGGCATCGCAGTCAGTTCGCGGCGGAGAACATCGGCTTCGCGCTCGCGCCCGATGTTTCGCTCGAGCAAGCGCTGGCCGCGATCGACAAGGCGATGGGGAAAATTTTGTTGCCGACGGAAATTCAAACTGAGCTCTCGGGCGCGGCGCAGGGTTTTCAAAAGAGCCTGCAGTCGCAGCCATTTTTAATTCTCGGGGTGCTCGTCGCGGTGTATCTGGTGTTGGGCATTCTTTACGAAAGCTTGATTCATCCGCTGACGATTCTCTCGACGCTGCCCTCGGCGGGACTCGGTGCGTTGCTGGCGCTGCGCTTAACGGGGACGGAATTTACGCTGATCGCGTTGCTCGGATTATTTTTGCTCATCGGTATCGTGATGAAGAACGCGATTTTGATGATCGACTTCGCAATCGATACGGAACGGCGCAACGCACTTTCTCCGCGAGCGGCGATTTTCGAAGCGGCGCAGATGCGGTTGCGGCCGATCTTGATGACCAATTTTGCGGCGTTGCTCGGCGCGTTTCCGCTGGTGCTGGCCGCGGGTGAAGGCGTGGAATTGCGGCGCCCGCTCGGACTCGCGATCGTGGGCGGCTTGGCGGTGAGCCAGTTACTGACGCTTTATACCGTCCCGGTCGTGTACCTGTGGCTCGATCGCGTGCGGCTGAAATTTCGACGCCAGCCCACGGTAGCGACGACGAATCCGGCGGTGGGTTGAAAATAAAAAAGGGCCGCGGGGTGACGCGGCCCTGAGGGGGAAGACGGAGTTTTGGATTTCCGTTTACGTGAGCGTCACGCCTTTGGCTTTGGCGGCGCGGAGGAGGGCGTCGGCCATGTCGGACGGCGTGGCGGCGACTTCGATACCGCATTCTTTAAACACGGCGATCTTGGCGGCGGCGGTGTCTTCAGCTCCGCCGACGATCGCGCCGGCGTGGCCCATGCGGCGACCGGCAGGTGCGGTCGCGCCCGCAATAAAGCCGGCGACGGGTTTTTTGCAGTTGGCCTTGATCCAGCGGGCCGCTTCGACCTCGGCGTTGCCGCCGATTTCACCGATGAGGATGATGCCGTGCGTCTCGGGGTCGGCGTTGAAGAGTTTGATGACGTCGAGGTGGTTGGTGCCGTTGACCGGGTCGCCGCCGATGCCGACGCAGGTGGTCTGGCCGATGTTTTTGGAGGTGAGTTGGAAGACGGCTTCGTAGGTGAGCGTGCCGGAGCGGGAGACGACGCCGACGTGGCCTTTTTTGTGAATGTAGCCGGGGGCGATGCCGATGCGGCAGCCGCCGAAGGAGTCTTTGCCGGTGCCGGGGGTGACGATGCCGGGGCAATTGGGGCCGACGAGGCGGGTCTTGGCGCCGGTCATGGCGCGTTTCACGCGGATCATGTCTTTGATCGGAATGCCCTCGGTGATGGCGACGGCGAGGTCGAGGCCGGCGTCGACGCATTCAAGGATGGCGTCGGCGGCGAACGGCGGTGGGACGAAGATGACCGAGACGGTGGCGCCGGTGGCTTTGGCGGCGTCGGCGACCGAGTTGTAGATGGGCACTTTGTGGGCGCCGTATTCAAAGAATTGGCCGCCTTTGCCGGGGGTGACGCCGGCGACGACTTGCGTGCCGTAGTCGAGGGAGAGCTTGGCGTGACGACCGCCGAAGTCGCCGGTGATGCCTTGGACGATGATCTTCGTTTCGGGAGTGATGAGAATGGCCATGGGAGTGGGGGCGCGGAAGTTTAAGCGACGAGTTTGACGATTTTCTGAGCGGCGTCGGCCATGGTGTCGCCGGAGACCAGGGCGAGGCCGGAGGCGGCGAGGGTGGCTTTGCCGGCGACGACGTTGTTGCCTTCGAGGCGGACGACGAGGGGCAGTTTGAGGCCAACTTCTTTGACGGCTTCGACGATGCCGGTGGCGATGACGTTACAGTCCATGATGCCGCCGAAGATGTTAACTAGAATGCCTTTCACGTTGGGATCGCCGAGGATGATTTTGAAGGCAGCGATGACTTGGTCTTTGGAGGCGCCGCCGCCTACGTCGAGGAAGTTGGCTGGGGTGCCGCCGAAGTGTTGGATGATGTCCATCGTGCTCATGGCGAGGCCGGCGCCGTTGACGAGGCAGGCGATGTTGCCGTCGAGGGCGATGTAGCTGAGGGAATATTTCGAGGCTTCGATTTCCTTGGGGTCTTCTTCGTTGAGGTCGCGGAGGGCGACGATCTCGGGGTGGCGGTAGAGGGCGTTGGAGTCGAAGGAGACTTTGGCGTCGAGGGCGAGGACGTCGCCGGTCGGGGTGGTGATGAGGGGGTTGACCTCGACCATGGCGGCGTCGGTTTCCCAGAACATCGTGTAAAGGTTGCGGATGAGTTTGGCGGCGTTTTTGGCTTCGGCGCCGGCGAGACCGAGTTTGGAGATGAGGTCGCGAACCTGGAAATCGGCGATGCCGTAGGCGGGGTCGATCAGGACTTTGAAGAGTTTCTCCGGGGTGTCGTGGGCGACGGTCTCGATGTCCATGCCGCCCTCGGTGGAGGCGACGATGACGGGGCGCGAGGTGGCGCGGTCGAGGAGGATGGCGAGGTAGTATTCTTTCTTAATGTCGCTCGCGACGGTGAAGTAGATCGTCTGGACCTTGCGGCCGGCGGGGCCGGTCTGGGCGGTGACGAGGGTCTGGCCGAGCATGTTGCCGGCCATGGCGAGGGCGTCGGCTTTAGTTTTGCAGAATTTGACGCCGCCTTTGAAGCCGTTGGTGAAGGTGCCTTTGCCGCGGCCGCCGGCGTGGATCTGGGATTTCACCATGGTCGGGCCCTCGGGGAGGGCGGCGAGGGCGGTGACGAAGGCCTCGGGGCTGGTGGCGGTGGTGCCTTTGGGCACAGCGACGCCGAATTTCTCAAAGAGGGCTTTGGCCTGATACTCGTGGATGTTCATGCGGGGAAAGTTGGTCGGTAGGTCTGGCAGAATGGAGCGGGGCGTGGCACGCACAAAAACGGGGCCGAGTGCAGTCAGCACGTCTTGTAAGGCCAGGCACGCGCAGGATTGCGTTTGGCTAATGCCTCGGCAGCCTTCTTCACGCCATGGAATCGCACGAAGTTATCCGGGAAGTTCTCAAAAAAACCAGCGCGAAGCAGGTCGCCGCCGATCTGCAACTCTCGCTTTCGCTGATTTATAAATGGGCGGAGCTGCCCGAGGACGATGCCGGGAGCGGGGCGAATAATCCGCTGGATCGCGTCGGGCAATTGATCCGCAGCACGCGTGATGAGCGGATCGCGCAATGGGTGGCGGAGCAGGCCGATGGTTTTTTTATCCGCAACCCTGCACAACTGGCGCCGAATCAGCCCTTGATTCCCATGACCAACGGCATCGTGCAGGAATTTGCCGATATGCTGGCGACGATCGCGATCTCCTCGGCCGATAGCGTGATCACGAAAGACGAGGCCAAAAAAATCCGCGCGCGCTGGGAGGAACTGAAAAGCGTGACGGAAGGTTTTGTGCGGGCATCGGAAGAAGGCGCGTTTGGTGCGGTCAAAGCCGAGCTCAAGGCGGAGGCCAAGCCCGAGATGAAGTCCGACGCCAAACCTAGCATTAAAAAATAAAACCCGCCGGACGCACGAGGTGCGGTGGCGGGTCCAGTCGACGACGAGAAACGTGCTGTTTCTGGTCAGGCGCGGCTTAAAACTTCAGCAGCTGTTGCGTGAGAAACGCGGTCTGCAGGGCGGAGAGTTCTTTGAGGCCGGTTTGCGCCAGGGCGAGCAGGGCTTGGAGTTGTTCGCCGGAGAAAGTGGTTTCTTCGCCGCTGCTTTGGACTTCCACGAATTGGCCGCGGCCGGTCATGACGATGTTGGCGTCGACCTCGGCGTCTTTGTCTTCGACGTAGTTGAGATCGAGAAGCGCTTGGCCGTTAAAAATGCCGGTGCTGATGGCGGCGACGGAATCAAGGAGCGGGTTCTCGGCGATTTTTTTCGCATCGAGGAGTTTTTGGACGGCGAGGCGGGCGGCGAGGTAGGCGCCGGTGATCGAGGCGGTGCGCGTGCCGCCGTCGGCTTGGAGCACGTCGCAATCGAGCCAGAGCGTGTTTTGGCCGAGCTTGTTGAGATCGATGACGGCGCGGAGTGAGCGGCCGATGAGGCGTTGGATCTCGACGGTGCGGCCGTCGATTTTGCCGCGGGAGATGTCGCGCGATTTCCGCTCGAGCGTGGAATACGGGAGCATCGAGTACTCGGCGGTGAGCCAGCCGCCGGGGACTTTTTGCTGTTTCATCCAAGTCGGCACGCCGGGCTCGATGGTGGCCGCGCAGATGACGCGCGTGGCGCCGAAGGAGACGAGGACGGAGCCGGTCGCGTGCGGCGCGATGCCGGCCTCAAAGGTGATCGGGCGGAGTTGGCTGGGGCTGCGGCCGTCGATGCGGGAAGTGGACATGGGGGAAGAGCGGAACGACCGGAGCGGGCGGTGTCGAGCGCGGCGCGAAGGCGGCGCAAAACGACGCGGGGTTTAGGAACCGGGGGCGCGTTCTTCGCGTTCGGTGGGTTTGATTTTGGTGACGGGGGCCGCGGTCTGTTTCGACATGAAGGCGATGAGGCGGTCGTTGAAATCGCGGGCGGGGTCGTGGCCCATTTTTTTAAGGGCTTGGGTGAGGGCGGCGACTTCGACGAGGCGGGCGATGTCGCGGCCGGGTCGCACGTAGAGTTCGACGTGAGGGACGCGCATGCCGAGGATTTCGTAGTAGTTTTCCTCGAGGCCCGTGCGTTCTTCGATGACTTCGGGGGTCCATTCGCGCAGGGAGACGACAAGGTCGATGCGTTTCTCGAGGCGGATGGATTTGATGCCGAACATCTCAGCGATGTTGATGATGCCGATGCCGCGGCATTCCATGTAGCCGCGGTTGAGCAGGCGGCTGGAGGCCATGAGTTCGCGTTCGTCGAGGAGCTTGATGATGGTGAGATCGTCGGCGACGAGGGAGTGGCCGCGCTCGATGAGGGCGAGGGCGCATTCGCTTTTGCCGACGCCGGAATCGCCGCGGAGCATCACGCCGACGCCTTTGATATCGAGGGTGGTGGCGTGTTCGGTGGAGGAAGGAGCAAATTCGTTATCGATGCACAACGTCGCGAGATTGATGTAGTTCATCGTGATCATCGTCGTGCGGATGAGAGGGAAATCCAACTCTTGGGCGACGCGGAGCATCGCATCGGTGGGGTTGAAATTACGCGTGAGAATCAGGCAGGGGGCGCCGGCCTTGATCATTTTGCGAAAAGTCTCGGCCTGGTTTTTTTGCGAGCGGGTCTTGAGGTAATTCATCTCGGCGGCGCCGAGGACTTGGACGCGGCGGTGCG
>CAJAFD010000028.1 GCA_903938935.1 uncultured Opitutia bacterium | reverse complement strand
TCTTCGATTACATCGAGTCCTTCTACAACCGCTCCCGTCGCCACTCCTCGCTTGGCTATCAAAGCCCGCTCGACTACGAATCCTCCCTCAGCTAAGTAAACCATAACACGCCCAACGCGTGTCCGTCAGACCCGGGGAAGCACAGACGGGTTTTCCTGAAGTTGCCATGCGTCCCCTAAAGTTTGGCGCATGGAACCCAAAGGAGGCGGGCGGGCTTGGTTCGTTTCGGCAGGCTCCCTGCTTGTGTTTAACCTTTGGGTCGGCTGGCGGTGCGCCCAGCGGTCGCGTCCACCCTTGCGGTTGATTCATCCGGGAGGCTGGCTGCGAGCCATCATTCTGCTGGGCGGGGGTTGCAGCGGATGCGCAGTCGAGGCAGACTGGTGCGCATGAATTCACCTTCCCTCGCGCAACGGCTCGCAGAGCGCGCACGGCCGGCGGGCGCGCCGGTCATGCGGCAGCGTTGGGCGCAGTTGTTGTTTCTGCATTGGGCGTGGGATCCGGCGGAGATTCAACGCACGTTGCCGCCGGGTTTGACGGTCGATGTCTATGAGGGGCGCGCCTGGCTCGGGCTGGTGCCGTTTGCGATGGAGCGGGTGCGGCCGCGCGGGTTGCCGGCGGTGCGGGGGCTTTCGGATTTCTTGGAGTTAAATGTGCGGACGTATGTCCACGATGCGCAGGGGCGGCCGGGCGTATGGTTTTACTCGCTCGATGCGAACCAGTGGCTCGCGGTGAAGATCGCGCGGGCGTTGTTTCATCTGCCTTACCAACATGCGACGATGGCGGCGACGGTGGACGCGCGCACGCAGGCAGTGGATTATCGGTCGCGACGGCAGGGGCAGGCCACGGAGAGTCGGTTTTGCTATCGGCCTGTGGGGGTGGCGCGGCCGGCGGTGGCGGGGACGTTGGAATTTTTCTTGGTGGAGCGTTACCGGTTGTTTGCGTGGGATGCGCGCGGGGAGCGGTTGTTCACGGGGCGGGTGCATCATGCGCCGTATGAGATCGGCGCGGCGGAGGTGTCGGGGTGGGACGTCGCGGGGTTGCGGCTGGCGGGATTTGATTGCGAGGGGCGAGCGCCGGAGCACGTGAGCGTGGCGCGGTCGGTCGAGGTGGGCGTGTGGCCGATGGAGCGCGTGACGGCGCGGGCGGGCACATGGCGCGAGCGCGGGGAGGAGCCGACGGAAGGGCTGGGCGCGGGAGCGCCTGCGTAGTTCAACGCGGCGGAAACCCGGGCTTCAGAACCATTTCTTCCGCTTGAGATAGACCACCATCAGAGAGGTTGTGATGACGGTGATGCCGATGGCCCACGGGTAGCCGGCTTTGAGCTCGGGCATGCTTTCGAAATTCATACCGAACCAGGTGCCGACGACCATGACGGGAATCGTGACGGCGGTGATGGCGGTGAGGAACTTGATGCCTTCGTTGGCTTCGAAGGCGGCTTTGTTGAGATAGATGTCGAACGCCATCATGAGGCGTTCGTGGTAGTTGACGGCGGTGTCTTCGAGCCGGGTGAGATTATCGCGGAGATCGCGGAAGTAGGGCAGCAGAATGGGGCGAATGAATTTGCTGTCGCCGCGGGCGAGACGGTCGATCACGTCGCGCTGCGGGCGAACGATGGTGCGCAGGCGGGAGAAATCGCCGCGGACGGAGAGGAGCTCGTTGACGAGTTTTTTCTGGGCGGAATCTCGGGCGAGGACGCTTTCTTCGAGCTCCTCGAGCTCGGCGCGGAGTTCGTCCATGACCGGCTGGTAGTTGTCGACGAGATGGTCGAGCAAGGTGTGGGCGAGGCGATCGGGGCCGCGGGCGGTGCTTTTGGTGATGCGCTCGAACGCGGTGGCGACGGAGCGCAGGGGGGCGCGGTGAAACGTGACGAGGAATTCTTTGCCGAGAAACAGATCGAGCTCGGTGGTGGCAAATTTATCGGTGCGGGTGAAATCGACGGCGTGGGTGACCATGAAGAGGTAGTCCTCGTAGTCTTCGATTTTGGGGAGCGAGCTCGGCGTGACGCAGTCCTCGATGGCGAGCGGGTGAAAATTAAAAACGCCTTCGAGGATGAGTTTGATTTCTTCGTCGGTGGGTTGATCAAGGTCGACCCAGAGAATGAGACCCTTGTCGCCGTGGACGAGGCGCAGCGCCTCGAGCTCGAGGTCGCGGCTGACGAGCTTGCCCTCGCTAAAGACGAACGAATGGATCATGAGCGGTTGAGTTTAAACGGAGGTGCTCGCGAGCAGGCGTTCTTCGGCGGCGGCGACGGCGGCGATGAATTCCTCGGGCGTGGTGGCGGAGAGGAAGGCGGTGCGGTTGACCTCGTGTTTGAGCAATTTGCAGAGGGCGCTCACGATGGCGAGGTAGTCGGCGGGATTCGTCTTGGGCGTGCCGAGCATGAAGATGAGGCGGATCTGTTCATCGGCGCTCTCGCCGCAGCGGATGAAGTTATCACTGCGACCGACGGCGAGGGCGATGGATTTGACGTGCTCGGTGCGCGCGTGGGGCAACGACACGGCGTGGCCGATGCACGTGGTCTCGAGGCGATCGCGGGCGAGGAGTTCGCGGTAAAATCCGTCGAAGTTCGTCACGGCGGGATGATCAGTGAGCAGTTGGGCGACCTCGTGGAGCGCAGCGGTGCGTTGGGTGCTTTTGACATCGAGCGCGATGCGCGACGGGGAGAGGAGCGAGGAAATTTTACCAGCCATACGAGCAATCGGAACGAGTGAGATTATCGCAAGTCAGGCTCCTGAAAACGGGTTGGCAAGGGTGGAAATGGCGTTGCACGTGGAAGCGGGCGGGTTTCACGTTACGCCCATGAAACGAAAACTCGGCGCGGTGATTTTGGTGATGAGCGTGTTGGCGAGTGGACTTTACGCGCAGGAAAAATTTTCGCAGGCGGTGCGGCCGGAGGATTTTTCTGCCGCCGGATTGGCGAAGCTTTCGCCGGAGGAACGCACGCGCCTCGATGCGTTGGTGGAGGCTTACAAGAGCGGCGCGCTGGCGACGGCGCGCCGTGAAGCCGAAGCGGCCGCGACGGCGCGGATCGCGGCGGAAGCGCGGGCGACGCAAGCCGAGCGCGCCGTGGAGCAGGCGAAAGCAGAGACCAAGCAAGCGAAGCAGGCGGAAGCGGGATTTTTAGCGAAGGCCAAGGTGATGCTCACGCCGGGCACCGAAGTGGAATACCTCGCAGTGGAGAGCCGCATCCGTGGGAAATTTACGGGCTGGGAAGGTCGTCAGATTTTCACGTTGGAAAATGGGCAACGCTGGCAGCTGGCGAATCTAGAGAGTTATTACACGCCGGAGATGGCAGGGCCGAAAGTGTTGATCACGCCGGCGGCGCTCGGGGGATTTTGGATGAGCTTCCCGGAGCTCAGGAAAAAACTGCGTGTGAAGCCGCTCTGAGTCGGCGGACTTAAAAATAAAAAAGGCGCCGGGATGAGCCGGCGCCTTGTGTGAGGGCGGAGCGAGGTGCGCCGCGTGGTCTCGCGATAGGATTACGGTGTCGCGACGGGCGGAGTTTCCTCTTCACCGCCGGCGGCGGCTTCGAGCTCTTCCGCGCTCTCGACGACGCGTGCAACGCTCAGGAGTTTGTCGCCGGGGGCGAGGGTGAGGAGTTTCACGCCTTTGCCGCCGCGATTCACTTCGCGGATCGTATTGACCGGACAACGCACGCTCTGGCCCTTGGCGGTGAGGAGCATGATTTCATCGGTGTCTTTGACGCTGAGGGCGCCGGCGAGTTTGACCGAGCCGTCTTCGGGCAGATCGATCGCCCAGACGCCACTACCGCCGCGATTGATGAGGCGGTAATCTTCGAAGCGCGTGCGGACGCCGAGACCGGCTTCGCTGGCGACGAGGAATTTGGCGGTGTGGTCCACGACTTCGATGACGTCGAGGTGGTCGCTATCGAGCTTGAAGCGCATGCCCGTGACGCCGCCCGTGGCGCGGCCGGTGGCGCGGAAGTTTTCCTCGCCCGTCTCGGGATCGCGTTCGCGGAAGCGGACGGCGAGGCCTTGGTGGGAGACGAGGATGAGTTCGTCGTTGCCGGTGGTGAGGACCGTGCCGATGACGGTGTCGTTGTCGGCGAGGTTAATGCCGATAAGCCCGCCGTCGCGGGTGCAGTTGGCGTAATCGGCGAGGGAGCTCTTTTTAATGACGCCGCTCTTGGTGGCCATGACGAGGAAGCGGTCCTCGGCAAAGTCTTTCACGCAGATCATCGCGGCGATCTTTTCGCCCTCCGCGAGGCGGAGGAAGCTGGCGACGGATTTGCCTTTCGCGGTGCGCGTGCCCTCGGGGACATCGTAGGCCTTTTTGGCATGGCATTGGCCGATGCTGGTCAGGAACAGGATGTAATCGTGGGTCGAGGCGGTGAAGAGATTCTCCACGAAATCCTCGTCGTAGGTCTCGGCGCCGATGACGCCCTTGCCGCCGCGTTTCTGCGAGCGGTAGTCGGCGACCGGCGTGCGCTTGATGAAACCCAAGTGGGAGACGGTGATGACGCAGCCCTCGTTGGGGATGACGTCTTCCATGCGGAATTCGCCGGCGGAGCCGATGATCTCGGTGCGACGGGGCGAGGTGTATTTCGCCTTCATCTCGCCGAGTTCTTTTTTGATCAAGGCCATGAGCACGGCCTCGGATTCGAGGATGGCGCGGAGTTCCGCGATGAGCTTCATGAGCTCGAGGTATTCGGCCTCGATCTTACCGCGCTCCAGGCCGGTGAGTTGATAGAGGCGGAGCTCGAGGATGGCGTCGGTTTGGCGCTCGGAGAGCGGGTACTTCGCCATCAAGCGTTGTTTGGCTTCCTCGCGATTGGAGGAGGCGCGGATGATTTTGACGAAGTCGTCGAGGTTATCGAGGGCGATGATGTAGCCTTCGAGGATGTGGGCGCGGTCTTCGGCTTCTTTGAGGCGGAACTTGGTGCGGCGAGTGACGACGTCGCGGCGGTGCTCGATGTAGCACTCGATGAGTTCCTTGATGTTCATCTGCTTCGGGCGCTTCTTGTCGAGGGCCAGGAGCGTGACGCCGAAGGAGGATTCGAGGGCGGTTTTTTGAAACAGCTGGTTGATGACAACCTTGGCCTGTTCGCCGCGTTTGAGCTCGACGACGATGCGGGTGTTTTCGTCGGATTCGTCGCGGAGGTCGCGGATGCCGTCGATTTCTTTTTCGCTGACGAGTTCGGCGATGCGGAGGACGAGGGTGTTGCGGTTTACGTTGTAGGGGATCTCGGTGATGACGATCTGCTCCATGCCGCCCTTGAGTTCCTCGGTGTGGGCCTTGCCGCGGGTGCGGACGATGCCCTTGCCGGTCTTCAAGTAGGAGAGGATGCCGTCGCGGCCGGAGATGATGCCGCCGGTGGGATAGTCGGGACCGCGCACGATCTCGCAGAGTTCGTCGACGGAGATGCGAGGGTTGTCGATGATGGCGAAGGTGGCGTCGATGATCTCGTCGAGGTTATGCGGCGGGATGTTGGTCGTCATGCCGACGGCGATACCGGTCGAGCCGTTCATCAAAAGATTCGGCAAGGCGGACGGGAGCACGGTGGGCTCGGTCGTGGATTCTTTGTAATTGGGTACGAAGTCCACGGTGTCCTCCTCGATGTCTTTAAGGAGGTCTTCGGCGATCGCGTTGAGGCGCGCCTCGGTGTAACGGTACGCCGCGGGTGGATCGCCGTCCACGGAGCCGAAGTTGCCTTGCGGGTCGATGAGCGGGTAGCGCATGACCCAAGGCTGGGCCATGCGGACGAGCGTGTCGTACACGGAGGAATCGCCGTGCGGGTGGTAATTTTTAAGAACTTCGCCGACGACGCCGGCGCATTTGTCGAAGGAGCGGTTATGGAGGAGACCTTCGCGGAGCATCGCGTAAAGGACGCGGCGTTGCACGGGCTTCAGGCCATCGCGGGCGTCGGGGAGGGCGCGCGAGATGATGACCGACATCGAGTACTCGATGTAGGCCGACTGCATGATGTCGGTGATGTTGGCCGAGGAGAGTTTTTCGTTGGCGGTGTACACAGAGGAAGGGGCGATGAGCGGTAAACGTTAGATGGTGGCCGATGCGGGCGCGGATCAGACGTCGAGGAATTGGACGTTGAGGGCGTTGTCTTCGATGAACTGGCGGCGCGGGGGGACTTCGTCGCCCATGAGGAGGGTGAAGAGGGCGTCGGCCTTGGCGGCGTCTTCAATGGAGACTTTGAGGAGGCGGCGTTTCTCGGGGTCCATCGTCGTCTCGAAGAGCTGTTTCGGATTCATTTCACCGAGACCCTTGTAGCGCTGGATGCTGAGGCCCTTGCGGCCGTTGGCGCGGATCTGGGTCACGATTTCGAGGGGACCGAAGAGTTCGGTTTTGTTTTCGTTTTTCGTGCCGAGATTCTCGGTGACGGTGTAGCGCGCCGTGGCCGTGGGGGTGACGGTGGCGATGTCGAGGCCGGTCTTGGCGAGCGTGACGAGGATTTTAGTCATCTCGGTGCTCTCGAAGATTTCGTGGATGGTGACGCGTTTCTGGGTGGCGTAGGATTTTTTCTCCACGGGCGCGGCGACGGCATCGGGCGCGAGGGGCTCGACTTGGTCGGTGAGATCGGCGTTGAGCTTGTGGGCGCTGAGGAAGTCGGCGCGGGCGTGTTCGTCGCGGAGGAATTGGTGGCTCTCTTTGTTGCCCTCGCGGAGGCGGGCGACGTAGCGGGGGAGGGCGCGCGTGGTGGCGTCTTGGGTGTCGAGGTACTCCGGGAGCGAAGCACCGTAACGAGTCACGCCGCTGCCGAATTTTTCGAGGAGGGCGAGGTTTTCGACGATCTGCTCGATCTGCGCAGGGGCGAAGACGTGGCCGTCGGTGAGGCGACTGAGGACGATGTCTTCAGAGCCGAGTTCGAGGAGGATGCGGTTGAGTTGTTCGTCGTTGTCGACGTATTGCTCGCGTTTCTTGCGCTTGATTTTGTAGAGCGGGGGTTGGGCGATGTAGACGTAGCCGCGCTCGATCAGGCCCTTCATCTGGCGATAAAGGAACGTGAGCAGCAGGGTGCGGATGTGGGAGCCGTCGACGTCGGCATCCGTCATGATGATGATTTTATGGTAACGGGCCTTGGCGGCGTTGAAGCCGCCGACGGATTCGTCGCCCTCGCCGATGCCGGTGCCGCAGGCGGTGATGAGGGTGCGAATTTCCTCGTTGGCGAGTACCTTATCGAGACGGGCCTTCTCGGTGTTGATGAGTTTGCCGCGGAGCGGGAGGATGGCTTGGAAGCGGCGGTCGCGGCCCTGTTTGGCGGAGCCGCCGGCGGAGTCACCTTCGACGATGTACAGCTCGGTGAGGGCGGGGTCGCGCTCGGAGCAATCGGCGAGTTTACCGGGGAGGCCGCCGCCGGAGAGGGCGCCTTTGCGGACGGTTTCGCGGGCTTTGCGGGCGGCTTCGCGGGCGCGGGCGCCGTTGAGGGCTTTATCGACGATGCGTTTGGCGATCGGCGGGTTGGTCTCGAAGTACTGCATCAAGCCCTCGTAGGTGACGGAGCCGACGACGCTTTCGACCTCGGGGGATAGGAGTTTGACCTTGGTCTGGGATTCGAACTTGGGGTCGCTGTGCTTGATCGAGATGACGGCGGCGAGGCCTTCGCGGACGTCGTCACCGGTGATCTGCGGGTCTTTTTCTTTGAGGAGGTTGTTGGCCTTGGAGTACTGGTTGATGGCGCGGGTGAGGGCGCTGCGGAAGCCGGAGAGGTGCGTGCCGCCGTCGGGGTTGTGAATGGTGTTGGTGTAACACATCACTTGGTCGTTGTAGGTGTCGTTGTACTGGAGAACGACCTCGCAGTGAATCTCGGCGGGTTTGTCGTCGAGTTGGAGTTTGGTTTCCTTGACGAAGCGGATGGGCTTGGGGTGGAGCGGGGTTTTGCCCTGGTTGATTTGTTTTACGAATTCTTCGACGCCGTCTTTATAGAAGTAGCGTTCGGGTTTGGGTTCCGCGGGGCGTTCGTCGGTGAAGATGATTTCGAGGCCGGAGTTAAGGAAGGCGAGTTCGCGGAGGCGTTGGCCGATGCGGGCGGCGACGAAGACGGTGGTTTCTTTGAAGATCTCGGCGTCGGGTTTGAAGCTGACGTAGGTGCCGGTGCCCTTGGCTTTGCCGATGACCTCGAGTTTTTTCACGGTTTTGCCGCGCTCGAATTTCATGTGGTGGACGGAGCCGCCGCGGGAGACCTCGACCTCGAACCATTCGGAGACAGCGTTAACGCATTTGGCGCCGACGCCGTGGGTGCCGCCGGAGAATTTGTATCCGCCTTGGCCATACTTGCCGCCGGAGTGGAGCGTGGTAAGGACCATCTCGACGCCGGGGATGCCGTACTGCGGGTGGATGTCGACAGGGATGCCGCGGCCGTTGTCGCGGATGCTGATGGAGCCGTCGACGTGGATGTTGACCTCGATGCGCGAGCAGAAGTTGGCGAGATGTTCGTCGACGGAGTTGTCGAGGACTTCAGAAACGCAGTGGTGCAGGGCGCGCTCGTCGGTGCCGCCGATGTACATGCCGGGCTTTTTGCGGACGGCTTCGAGGCCCTCGAGTTTACCGAGCTTGGAAGCGTCGTAGGCGTCGGCGCCGGCCTGGTTGGTGACGTTGCGTTCGGAGTCGGATTGTTCGGACATGAAAGGGTTTACGAAGGGTGGAAAATTAAAGGAGAATTCTCTCTTGAATCAGGGTGGATACGCGAGGGTTTTTTTGAGAAAAAACGAGGGAGGGAAGGGCGATCCTTTGCGTTTAAAAGAAACCTTTCGTTTGACCGGGGTGGGGGTACCGGCAAGAACCTCGTCCATGCCCAGCCCTTTGCTCGAAACGCTGCTCATTCTCCAAGATCGCGACACGAAAAAGCTGGGTATTGAGGCTCAACTGAAGGCCGTGCCCCGCGACGTTGCGGCCGTCGAAGCCAAGATCGCGTCGGAAAAGGCGGCCATCGAGGCGGCCCGGACCGAGATTCGCGAGCTCGAGACCAAAAAGAAGCTGCTGGAGACCGAAATCGGCTCGGCGGAGACCAAACTCGCCAAATACCGCACGCAACAGCTCTCGGTGCGCAAAAACGAAGAATATCAGGCCCTCGGCCACGAGATCGAGACGACCTTGAAGCAGATCGGCGAATTTGAGGGTCAAGAACTCGAATTGATGTACGGCCTCGACGAGGCGAAGAAGAAATTTGCCGCCGCCGAAGCGGTGTTGAAGACCAACATCTCAGGCCACGAAGCGCGGATCAAAACCTTGCGCGAGCGCGAAGTCAGCCTGACGGCCGAGCTCAAGGACGCGCAGGCGGCCTTTAATCTCGCGCGCGAGCCCGTGACCGAGCCTGCGCGGCGGCTCTACGATCGCATCGCGGTGCGCACGCAACCGGTGATCGTGGCCACGAGCAGTGGCACCTGCTGTGGTTGCCATTTGAAAATTTCCAACGAAGTCGAGACCGCCGCGCGCGGCAAAGGCCCCGCCGGACCCAACCAACTCGCGACTTGCGAGAACTGTGGACGTATCGTTTACTGGGAATCTTAGCTTTGGGGCCTGGCTGTCGCTCCAAGTTCTTTGATCCCAAGACGCGGTTAAACGCCGCGTCCGTTTTGAAATTTGGAGAGGAAAGTCCGGACACCGTAGGGCAGGATGCTGTGCCAGCTTCACCGCGAGCACAGGCAGTGCGTCTCAAAGCGCGCTGACGGAAAGTGTCACAGAGAATATACCGCCGGGCGGGCAACCGCTCGGTAAGGGTGAAAAGGTGGGGTAAGAGCCCACCGCGTCCGCCGCGAGGCGGGCGGCATGACAAACCCCTTCCGGTGCAAGGCAAAATAGGTGACTGGGCGGCCCGTCCGATAGTCACGGGTATGCCGCATCCCATCGTCGGGCAAGTGCCGGGCGCGGGACTCGTCCGCAAGGACGTTGAGAGAAATGACGGCCGAAGCGTCGCAAGACGTGGCACAGAATCCGGCTTAACGGCCCCAAAGCTAAATTTTTTCAAATCGTGACTCGCCCGCTACATTAAATCCGGTGCAACTGTAAAAATAGGACGGGATGTCCGAGTGTCTTTGTGCAGGATTGTGCGTATGGCTCGCGAGCAGTTACGATTTTGACCCTTAGTGCTTTGGACACTCGCGGCGCGCCTATTCACAATCCCTACGAATCGTTGAAATCGTCGGTCCTTCGTGCCCGCCGCCAAACACTTCCCTCTTTTCCGCCCTCAATCCCTCCGCTGGTCCTCGTCGAGAGGGCAACACCCACGACCCGCCCGACAAAACCCTTGACTCTCCGGCGGGCGTTTGAGTCTTTGACCAGCTAAATCTCTCTAACGACCATGGCCAATACCAAATCCGCTATCAAAGCCGCCCGCAAGGCCGCCCGCCTCACGACCCGTAACCGTGGCGTCAAGACCACCATCAAGACGCTGCGCAAGAAGTTCGACGCCGCCGTGGTCGCCAAAGATCTCGTCACCGCCAAAGCCGCCGGCGCTTCCTACGCTTCCGCGATGGACAAAGCCATCAAGTCCGGCGTCGTGCACCGCAACGCGGCCAGCCGCGCCAAGGCCCACGTCGCGAAATACATGCTCGCCAAGTAAGTTAACCGGGCGGTCTGCCCGTTTTCCCTCTTTTTTATAAAACCCCGCGTGCCTTCCGGCCGCGGGGTTTTGTTTTTTTCGCCGGCGCCGCCGCGTGCACCTCGCCGATCGCGGTCTCGGTTAAAAATTGAACCCCCGCACGCAGAACGAGTTTGAACTTCGCGCGCCGCCCGACGTGCATGGTGCACCTTCCCG